>NZ_JBFBDY010000016.1:0-38224 GCF_040683475.1 Kitasatospora sp. NPDC093558
AGGGCGCACGCTTGGAAAGCGTGTTGGGGGCAACCCCTCACGAGTTCGAATCTCGTATCCTCCGCCTTTGCCTAGCAAGGCAGTTGAAGGCCCCGACCGGGTTCCCGGTCGGGGCCTTTTTCGTCTCGTGGTCTCAGTTTTGGTCTCAGTTCCGATTTTTGGGCCGCGGCGGCGGGTGTCAGGCTGCCGCCTGCGACCGGGGCGGGATCAGCTCCCGCAGGAGCATCCCGCAGCGGCCTTCGCCTCGGCCAGGCTCTGGGCGGAGTCCAGAGCCTGCTCGTCGGGGGTACAGCAGGCGGTGGTGCCGCAGCAGGCGTCCGGAGCACTGGCCGCCTTGTCGAGGGTGTCGGCGTCGGCCTTGACGACGTACACCTCCCAGGGCTCCTTGCCCGGGCCGTGCACCCAGACCTTGTCCTGGAGCGCGTAGCAGCAGGAGGTGTCGTTCTCCTCGAAGGTGGCCAGGCCGGCGTCCTTGAGCCGGGTGGTGGCGGCGGCGACCTGCTCGGTGGTCGCCACCTCGACGCCGAGGTGGTCCAGGCGGGTGTCCTCGCCGGCCTCGCCCTCGATCAGGACGAGCTTGAGCGGGGGCTCCGTGATGGCGAAGTTCGCGTAGCCGGGGCGGCGCTTGGCGGGCTCAGCGCCGAAGAGCTTGGAGTAGAAGGCGATGGAGCCTTCGAGGTCGGCGACACGCAGGGCGAGCTGAACACGGGACATGGCGGTCCTCCCCGATCCGGATCTCTTGCATCGACGACTGTCGATACAGCCGAGGTTGCCACCCTCATAGATGACTGTCAACATAGACACATGTCGAATCTGGAACTGTCGGTGCTTGGCCAGGACGAGGCGGTGGCGTGCTGCTCGCCGATGGTCCGCGAGCCGTTGGGCGAGGAAGCCGCCGTCGACCTGGCGAAGATGTTCAAGGCCCTGTCGGACCCGGTGCGGCTGCGGTTGCTCTCGCTGATCGCCTCGCATGACGGCGGCGAGGCGTGCGTCTGCGACCTGACCGGCCCGTTCGACGTGTCCCAGCCGACCATCTCCCACCACCTGAAGGTGCTGCGCGAGGCCGGCCTCGTCGGCTCTGAGCGGCGCGGTACCTGGGTCTACTACTGGGTGCTGCCCGCCGCCCTGGCCCGCCTGTCCTCGCTGCTGGAGGCGCCGGCCACGACGGGCGGTGCCAGATGACCGAGATCGCTCCCCTGAGCCGCCGGACGGCCGTCGAGTTTGTCGGCACCGGCGCGCTGGTCGCCGTCGTCGTCGGTTCTGGCATCCAGGCCACGAAGCTCTCCCAGGACGTCGGCGTGCAGTTGCTCGCCAACTCCCTGGCGACCGTCTTCGGCCTGGGTGTGCTGATCGCCCTGCTCGGCCCGGTCTCCGGTGCCCACTTCAACCCGGCCGTCACGCTCGCCGCCTGGTGGACCGGCCGCCACGGCGGCGAGGGCCCGAGCCTGCGCGAGGTCGCCACCTACGTGCCCGCGCAGATCGCCGGGGCGATCTGCGGCGCGGTCCTGGCCGACGCGATGTTCGCCGAGCCACTCGTCCACTGGTCCGGTCACGACCGCTCGGCGCCGCACCTGTGGCTGGGCGAGGTCGTGGCGACCGCCGGACTGATCCTGCTGATCTTCGGCCTGGCCCGCACCGGCCGGGCGCACTTCGCGCCGGTCGCGGTCGCCTCCTACATCGGCGCGGCGTACTGGTTCACCTCCTCCACCAGCTTCGCCAACCCGGCGGTGACCATCGGCCGGACCTTCACCGACACCTTCGCCGGCATCGCCCCCGGCTCGGTGCTGCCCTTCATCGCTGCCCAGCTCGTCGGCCTCGTGGCCGGCGTCGCGCTGGTGGCCCTGCTGTTCGGCCGCCCGACACCGTCCGGCGAGGACGTCGTCGTCCCACACGGCGAGCACCACCTCACCACCTCCGGCCACTGACCGAACTCCCCGCACCGCCCTTCTCGATCAAGGAAGCCTCCTGCCGTGAGCACCCCCGCCACCCCGTCCGTGCTGTTCGTCTGTGTCCACAACGCCGGCCGCTCCCAGATGGCCGCCGCCTTCCTCACCCACCTCGGCGGCGACCGGGTCGAGGTCCGCTCCGCCGGCTCCGCGCCCGCCGACACCGTCAACCCCGCAGTGGTCGAGGCGATGCGCGAGGCCGGCATCGACATCTCCGCCGAGACCCCGAAGGTGCTGACCGTCGAGGCCGTGCAGACCTCCGACGTGGTGATCACCATGGGCTGCGGCGACGCCTGCCCCTACTTCCCCGGCAAGCAGTACCTGGACTGGAAGCTGGCTGACCCGGCCGGCCAAGGCGTCGACGCCGTCCGCCCCATCCGCGACGAGATCGAGCAGCGCATCCGCAGCCTGATGGCCGAACTCGGCATCGAGGCGGCGGCATGACGGCCGACCTGGGCGCCGGCGTTCAGGTAGCCCGGATGCTGCCGGAGCACGCCGAGCAGGTCCTGGCGATCTATCAGCTCGGCATCGACGAGGGCAACGCCACCTTCGAGACCACCGCCCCTGACTGGGCCGCCTTCGACGCCGCCAAGCTCCCGGACCACCGCCTGGTCGCCCTCTCCGACGACGGCCGGGTCCTGGGCTGGGCCGCCGCCGTGCCGGTCTCCGACCGCTGCGCGTACGCAGGCGTCGTCGAGCACTCCGTCTACGTCCACCCCGACGCGCGCGGGCGAGGAGTCGGTGCCGCGCTCCTGGACACCTTGATCGCCTCCACCGAGGCCGCCGGGATCTGGACCATCCAGTCCGGCATCTTCCCCGAGAACACCGCCAGCCTCGCCCTCCACACCCGCGCTGGGTTCCGCGTCATCGGAACCCGCGAACGCATCGGCCGCCACCACGGCACCTGGCGGGACGTCACCCTCGTTGAGCGTCGCAGCCCCAGCGTCGACTGACGAGGACACCGCCGTTCACTCGTGCCGAGGGCCCGACCGCATGGCAACCGGGCCCTCGGGCATCAGGCGCTCTGAGCCAACACGCGCTCAGGCCGCATCTTCGTTAGGCTCCTCCGGGCCAGATCCGACGTCGCCCCACAGAGCCGCTCCGATCTTCTTGCCGACGTCGTTCAGCATCGGCTCGGTGACGTGCTGGTAGCGCTGGGCCATCGAGGTCGAGGACCAGCCCATGATCGCCATCACGATCCGTTCCGGCACGCCGAGCAGGAGGAGGACGGTCGAGGCGGTGTGGCGGGCGTCGTGAAGGCGGCCATCACGGATGCCGGCCTCGCGCAGGAGCCGCTTCCAGTGGTGGTAGTCGGTGCTGGGGTTGAGCGGCTCGCCGGTCTCCGAGGTGAAGACGTAGCCCTTGTCCGTCCAGAGGTCGCGCGCGAGGGCCCGCTCGCGGTCCTGCTCCTCCTTGTGCTGCCGGAGGATCACGACGAGCTGCTCGGGCAGCGGCACCGCGCGTCGCCCGGCCCGGGACTTGGTGTCCTTGGTCTCGCGGCGGATCGGCTCCTTCTGCGGACAGAAGCCGGGCTTGCGCCCGCAGCGGTCGCCGCAGCCGTGCCGGTACTTGGGCCGCAACCGGCCGCGCTTGACCCAGGCGACGCCTCGGGCGAAGTCGACGTCCTTCCACTGGAGCCCGAGCACCTCGCCCTGACGGAGGCCGAGGGCCAGCGCGAAGATCCAGCGGGCGGAGTTGCGGCGCTTGCGCGCCGTGTCCATGAGTGCCTGGACCTCCTCGATCTCGAACGGCTCGACCTCCTCCTCTTCGAGCTTCGGGGCCTTGGCGATCGTGGCCACGTTGCGGGTGAGGTGGTCGCGCCGCAGGGCCTCACCGAGGGCGACACGGATAGTGCGGTGGGCCTGGTGGGCGGTACCGGCGGCGCTGCCGGCGGCCTGCATCTTCCGGTAGAAGCGCTCCAGGTGCTCGGGCTCCAGCTTCTCCAGGCGGTGCGCGCCGAGGCCGGGGACGAGGTGCACGCGGACAGCGACCTCGTATCCGGCGTACGTGTTCTCGCTGACGGTGCCGGGGACGATCTCGGTGATCCAGTGGGTCAGCCACTTGCCGACCGTCCACTTCTGGCCGGCCTTGGGCACGGTGCCGTTGTCGCGCAGCTTCTCCAGCTTGCGGACCTTGGCCGTGACCTCGGGGCGGGTCTTGGCGCTGACGTGACGGCGGTCGGGGGTGCCGTCGTCCTTGACCCCGACCGTGACGCGGCCGTGCCAGCGGCCGTCGCTGCCCTCGTAGATCGAGGAGTCGCCGTTGGGCTTGCGGGTGTTCGCCATCGGTTCCCCCCTCAGGCCGCGAGCGCGACGGTCGAAGCGGTGGCCTGCGCACGGGCGGCCACGTACTCCTTGAGCGCCTCGGCGGGCACTCGGCGGAGACGGCCGATCGTGACGGACGGGACTTCGCCGGAGGCGACCAGGGCGTACATGGTCGTCCGGCCGACGCCGAGACGACGGGCGGCTTCCTCCACGGTGAGGGCGACGAGCGTCGGGTCCGGCACCTCCGTGCCGCAGCTGGCCACGAGAGCAAGGAGCTGGTGCTCCGTGAGGCCGATTGCGCCGGCAAGGCGCGCGAGGGACAGGGGCGTTTCAGGCATAGGTGTTCCTCCCAGCGGCGCGGGGCAACGCGCCGCCGTGGCGACTGTTGGGATGGGCGGTGGGTTGATGGACTGCCGGGCGGCCCTCGACGTTCGTAGCGCCGGGGGTCGGGCAGCGGGGTAGGTGGTGGGCGGGGCGGGCACACTACGGCGGTCTCGGCTCGGAACCTAAAACGATCTTGGCCGCATGGGCCGGGTCGGGCGTTTTAGGTTGCGAGCCGGGTCGCGGCGATGATGCTCCGCGAGGCCGTCGATCCCCGAGCTGGCGGCCCTCAGCGTTCGTAGCGTCGAGGGTCAGGCAGCGGGGTGGTGGGCGGGACGGGCACACTACGGCGGCCCCGGCCGGAAACGAAAAAAGATCTTGGGCGCGTGCGCCGGTCTGGCCTTTTTAGGTTTCCGGCCGGGTCGCGGCGAGGATGCCCCAGGCGGCGAGCTGAGCGGGCTCGCTTACCGGTCGGCCGAGGGGTCGTTGCGGAGCGGGTCCCACTGGGAGTTGGGGGCCGGGTACCACGTGGGCTCGGCGCCGGAGGGGCCGAGGTCGACGCCTTGGGCTTCGAGCCGTTCGGCGATCTCCTCGTACGTGCGCAGGGCCTCGTCGTACCGAGCCTTGGCGGCCTGTTCGAGGTCGTGGGCGGTTCTCCACTCCTGCTCGGCCTTCTCGACGGCGAAGCCTGCTTCCTGCAGCTCGTAGTCCGGTTCGTCCGGGCCAGCCACGGCTTCGGTCATGAAGTTCGCCGGCGGGACGCTGAGTGCCTTGGCCAGGCCGATCACCTCGTCGAAGCGGACCGGGCGGGTTCCGCTCTCGATCTTGGCGACCTGGGTCTGGTGGAACTTGAAGCCGAGCCGGGTCATGCGTTCAGCCACGTCCTCCTGGGAGAGGCGGGCGGCCTTGCGCAGGACCTTCAGGTTGTGGGCCACGAGGGCCTCGCCCTCCAGGGCCTTGTACCGATGCACCATGGGGTTGACCATACCAACCTCCTTCCGATTGCGAGTAGGCGCGACGCGATGACAGGAGCGACTGTAGCAGAATGAAAAACCCAACCGCCAAGCGGTTGGCTGGACCTTCACGACACCTTCACGAATCAGTCCGGCCAGCAGAAATACCGAGAGAGGTTGAGATTGCCATGCGTGAATAGCTTGACGGGAGGTCGATGCCTCGCTACGTTCGACCATGCCAGCATGAAATGACCAACCGAGAGGAGGTTAAGCCGGGTCGGGCGCCAGCCCGAATGCCCCCAGGAAAACGCGAAGCCCCCGGCGCTACGAACACCGGGGGCTGATCGAAAACCTCGCCACCGCCCATCCCAGGACAGTCGACCTACGGCGGACCGGGTTGCCCCCCGGAGCCGCCGAGTGAGGATCTCCATGACCGAGGTTACTGCCTCCCAGCCCCACGCCACACCCCTCCCAGCGGACAAGCCCGCTGTCGCATGGCCGCCCGTGGCCAAGGCCGGCGAGCCCGGCACCTACCTGCCCGCCCAGCAGCCCGTCGTGTCCACAGCCTGTGGACGCGAGGCCGAGGCGGCGCCTGCCGAGCCCACCGTCCCGGACGGGACCGACCTGATGCCCGACACCGAGGCGACCGAGGGCGCCGACCTGCTCGCGCAGCTGAGGGCCCAGATCGCGAAGTTCGTGATCCTTCCCTCCGACCAGGCCCTGGACGCCGCCACGCTGTGGGTCGCCGCAACCCACCTGCAGTGCTCGTGGCAGCACGCCCCGCGCCTGGCCGTGGTCGGCCCGGCCAAGCGCTGCGGCAAGTCGCGCCTGCTCGACGTGCTCGCCGAGACGGTCCACCAGGCGATGCTGACGGTGAACTCTTCTCCGGCCGCCATCTTCCGCACGATCAGCGAGGAGCCTCCCACCCTGCTCGTGGACGAGGCGGACACGATCTTCGGCAGCCCGAAGGCGGCGGAGAAGAACGAGGAGATGCGCGGCCTGCTCAACGCCGGGCACCAGCGCGACCGCTACGTGCTGCGGGTGGTCGGCAACGACCACACCCCGCGCAAGTTCCCCACCTTCGCCATGGCGGCCATCGCCGGCATCGGCGACCTCCCCGACACGATCATGGACCGCTCGATCGTGATCCGCATGCGCCGCCGAGCCGAGGGCGAGCGCGTCGCGCCGTACCGCACCGCGCGAGACCGCCCCGCCCTGCACGCGATCCGCGACAAGATCGCCCGCTGGACCGCACCCCTCTCCGACCAGGCCCTCCACCTGGAGCCGAGCATGCCGGTCGAGGACCGCGCCGCCGACACCTGGGAACCCCTGGTGATCATCGCCGACCTCGCCGGAGGCCCCTGGCCCCGCCTGGCCCGCCAGGCGTGCAGGCGCATGGTCGACGCCGAGGTCCAGACCGAGGAGGACAACCCCGGCGGCGCGCGGATCCTCGCGGACATCCGGCGGATCTTCCACGCCGCCGGTGAGCCGGACAGCATCGCCACCGACCAACTGCTGTTCAACCTCAACGGCGACGCCGAGGCCCCCTGGGCCGAGACCAGCCGAGGCGGGCTGACCCCGCGCGGCCTCGGCGCGATGCTCCGCGAGTTCGGCATCGCCTCCGGCAACGTCCGCATGCCCGACGGAACCCAGCGCAAGGGCTACCTGCGCAACAAGTTCCTCGACGCCTGGCGGCGCTACTGCCCCGCGGTCCACCCCGTGACCGCCACCGCAGCGGGCAGCAGAGGCTGACCACCCTCCCCGAAATGCCGTCCCTGCCGTCCCAGCCGTAACACCGCAGGTCACCGCACCTGCCGCCAAGACGGAACGGCACCCCGAGACGGCAACGGCATCCGCACCAAGACGGATCAGGCCCCATGCCAAGACGGCAGCCGTCCACTCCCGCCAGCGCCCGCCGCCGCCCCTGCCTGGGACGCGAGCGGCGGGCCCGGTGGCGGGACGGGAAACACATCCGTCTTGTGCCGTCCCAGCCGTCCCTGCCGTAAAACCGCAGGTCACAGGCTATGCCTCCGGGACGGATACGAGCCCCAAGACGGATACCGCACCGGCCTGAACCCGAACTCCGCCGCGTCCACGGCACCACCCGGGCAGCCGAACCCGCCCCAGCCAGAGCCCGTCCCGCAGCCCCAAGACGGCAAGACGGCAAAGACGGCAATCCCACAAACCACCACCGCCCGACCCGCGAGGACCACCTTCCGCATGACCTCCACCACCCCACCGCGTCTGCCCCGCCCGGACGCCGTCCTCGTACAGGCCGCCATCGCAGGCGCCCTGTCCTTCGCCCACCTCCACGACATCGCCGAAGCCGCCGGACAACACGGCTGGAAAGCCTGGGCCTACCCCGTCTCGGTCGACCTGCTGCTCGTCGCCGCCTGGCACCGCATGCGAACCCTGCGAACCACCGGCCGCCCCGCCGGCACCGCCTGGACCTGGTTCGCCATCGCCCTGACCGCCTCCCTCGGCGCGAACGTCGCCACCGCCGGACTCCTCGACCTCGCCCACGTCCCCGCCTGGCTACGGATCCTCGTCGCCGGATGGCCCGCCCTCGCCTTCTTCGGCGGCACCCTCCTCGCCCACAACACCACCGACCCGAAGCGCGCCGAGGGCGAACTCCCGCTCCGCGAAAACCCCAAGCCTGCACCGGCAACCGAGTCCGCACCGGTGACGGACGCCGAGCAGGACGACCTGCCCGCCGACGAACCGGTGCGTGAGCCCGACGACGACGTCCGGCCCGACAGCCGGAAACCGGTGGTGGGCACCAAGCGCACCGGCCGCAAGCCCGCCGCCTCGATGGACGAGCTGGCCGAGATCGTCCGGCCCGCCGTCCAGGAGCATGGCCCCACCCAGGCCGTGATCAGGACAGTCCTGCGCGAAGCCGGCATACCCATCGCCAGTGACCGCCTCGGCAAGCTGACCCAGCGCTTCAAGGACGAACAGGCCAGCCAGCATGCCGACGCGCAAGCCAGCGCCTCGGCGGCCTGAGGCCCCCGCCGCTCGCCCGAGCACCGGACCGCTTCCGGACCGGGCGAGCGGCCCCTCACCGAAGCTGACCGACGCTCACCGGAACTCCCCCAGCGTCCATCCGGAGACCCCGGAAGTCCTGAACCGGCGACGTCTACACCGGAACTCCGGCACCGCCAAACCCCTCTTCCGCCGGACCATCACCCCGCATCCGGCGAACGCCCCACCAGCCGACAACCACCTGCCCTCACAGAAGAACCGGAAGATCCCCGTGCCCGACCAGCAGCACCACCTCGCCCCTGCTACCGCCATGCCCGAGCAGGAAGCCCAGCCCTGCGGAACCGGTAGCGACAAGCCCGGACGTGGTGGCATATTCGCCCGCGTCAAGCAGGCCCTGCCCTGGACCGGCCACGGTCACGACGACGACGACGGAGCAAGCTGGGGCAAAGTCCACAACGCCGTTGGCGCCGCGGACTTTGCGCTTGACCCCGCCCCAGGGGTGGCGGGGCAGGTCCGGCGCGAGGGCGCGCCGGACCAGGAGGTCATGACCGAGGGCGGCCACGACCAGGACGAACTTCCCCTGTACGACACCGAGCCGCACGACGACATCGACGCCGAGCGTGCCGACGCCGACGACCGCGTCGTGCGTGAAGCGCCGACCGTGACCCCTGCCGAGTTCATCCACGAGCGCGTTCCGGTGCTCGACCGCCCCGCGCTTCCGGTGGACGACAACACCGCTCCGCTTGCCGAACGCATGTACCGGCCGCGTTCCGGAATCAAGCGCGACGACCAGATCACCTGCTCGGTCGAGCCGGCCGAGAAGGAACTGCTCGACTTCGTCGCCACGAAGCTAAAGCGCTCTCGATCCGCGTTCCTCGCGGATTCCGCCATGAGCGTCGCCCAGGCGTACATGCGAACCGGCCGCCTCGATGCGTTCGTCCCCGTGCCCGACTACGAGGCCATCGCCCTCCTCACCCAAGCGATCGGCACCCACCAGCGGGCAATCGACCGGGCCGGCAACAACCTCAACCAGCTCATGGTCGAGGTCTACAGCGGCCCGATCCCCGAGCGCGCCATGGAAGTCCTGACCGAGCTGCACGCATGCGCGACCCAGGCCCGTCACGCTTACCAGCGCGTCCTGCCGGGAGGCCGCCGTGGTGCCTGACGTCTCCACCGGCTCGCGCACCCGCGGTCTGCTCTCCTACCTCTTCGGCCCCGGCCGGCGCGACGAGCACACCGACCCGCACATCGTCGCCGCGTTCGCCATGCCCGGACTGCCCGACCCCGGCCGAGCCCCCCTCGACCAGCACCATCAGCTCCTTGACCAACTGGCTGACTACCTTGACCAGCCCGTCCGCGCCCGCGAGAGGCGCCTGGGCGCGACGATCCCGCAGCACGTGTGGCACTGCCCTGTGCGCACCGCCCCGGGCGACCGCTACCTCACCGACGCCGAGTGGGCCGAGGTCGCCCGCCGCATCGTCCACGCCACTGGCATCGCCCCCGATGGCGACGACAAGGGCTGCCGGTGGATCGCCGTACGCCACGCCGACGACCACATCCACATCATGGCCACCAGCGTCCGCGAGGACGGCCGCCGTCCCCGCAACAAGCGCGACGGCCAACGTGCCCAGGCCGAGTGCCGCAAGATCGAGAAAGAACTCGGCCTGCGCCAGCTCAACTCCGGCGACCACACCGCCGCCCCGATGCCCACCAGCGCCGAGCAGGCCAAGGCCCAGCGCACCGGCCACCAGCAGACCGCCAAGGAGTGGCTGCAGGAACAGGCCCAAGCCGTCGCCGCCGCCGTCCGCGACGAGCAGGAGTACTTCTCCACCCTCACCGCCCTCGGCATCCAGGTCCGCTACCGCATCGGACCCGAGAGCGGCGACGTCATCGGCTATAGCCTCGCCCGACCTGGCGACGTCAACGCCCAAGGCGAACCCGTCTACTTCGGCGGCTCCAAGCTCTCCCCCGACCTGTCCATCAACCGCCTGCGCGAACGCCTCGCCGCCCAGCAGCCCACCACGCCCGCACGGGGCATGGTCGAACCGGACCGCTGGCGACAGGCCGAGACCACCCTGCGGGAGACCGCCCGCTTCGCCTACCAGGACCAACACCACCCCGACGTGCCCGACGTCGACGCGTTCGACACCGTCGTCCAGGCCCAGGCCGCCGCTTTCGGCGAACTCCTCCACACCGCCGCCCTCACCGCACCCGCCCACACCCGCGCCGAACTACGAGCCGCCGCAAACGCGTTCAACCGCGCCACCCGATCCAAGGTCCGTGCCGAACACCAGCAGGCCGCCGCCCTCCGCACCGCCGCCAAGCAACTCCTGTACACCGCCGGCTCCGGCGAGGACGGCGCCACCGCCGCCGCCCTGCTGTCCACCGCCGTCTTCGTCGTGATCGCCATTGCCCGCTGGCACCAGACCCGAGGCCACCAGCAGCAAGCCCACGCCGCCCAGCAGTCCCTCGTCCACCTGCGAACCGCCTACCGGCAGACCGCCGAGCCCGTCATCGCCGACCTCGCCCGCCGCACCCCCACCCCCAAGACCACCGACCGCTTTGCCGCCCAAGTCCAGACCGCCATCCCTGACCACGCCCAGCGCATCCTCGCGGATCCCTCCTGGCCCGCCCTGGCCACCGTCCTCGCACAGGCCGAGTCCGCTGGCCAGCCTCCCTACCGTGCCCTCGCCGAGGCCGCCCAGCAACGGGAACTGAGCACCGCCGACCGACCCGCCGAAGTCCTCCTCTGGCGCCTGCGCAACGCCACCGCCGACCGCATCGACCAGCGCGCCGAGGCCGCCCGTGCGCGCACCACCAGCACCACCACGAAGCCCACGCTCACCACACCCACGGTGCCGACCGGCACCAAGCCCACCAACGACCCCACCCGCCGACGCTGACCGCCGAAGGGAGCACGTGCCCCGAGCCCCACCCACCCAAGCCACAACAACGCCCACGCGCACAGATGTCGGTTCGATGTCTTCCCCGGCGGCCGGGAACCGTCCCGGCCGCCGTGCGTCTTGTGTGCTTGCCAACCGCCACCCGACACCGAAGGGCACCACTTGACCAACCCCAGCACCGACCACGACGGCCACCACAGAGCCGTCATCCGCGCCTTCCCCCACCCCGGCGAACTCGACGCCCGCGGCATCCCCATCACCTGCCCCAACTGCCGCGCCCGCCGGGACTGGCTCCTCCTCAACGTCCGCCACCACGTCTTCGTCCGCTGCCGCTGCGCGGCCGAATGGCACGAGCCCGACCTCACCCGCGCCTACTTCGACCTGCACTTCACCGCCCCCGAACACGAATGGGGCGACTACAACACCGCCATGCGGGCACTCGCCTTCGACGGCCTGCTCGCCGGCACCACCTGGGACTAGACCAACAGCTCTACGGGCGGCCACCCGCTGGGTGGCCGCCCGTAGAGCGTCGGTCAGGCAGAGGTTCCGGTACTGGCAACCGCCCTTGCGCCCCGCCCGCCTATCACGCCGTGGTGGCCGACCATCCGTAGCGGGAGAAGGAGGGACCCCCATCCCGGTACGTGGCCAGGGCCTGCGTGGCTGTCGGGAACGCGGGCTCAGGGAGGTGGTCCCCAGCGACCCACTGGGCAGCCAGGTGTTTGTCCGGCTCGGTGTTGGTCAGTTCGCCGGTCCACCTGTCGGTGGCGAAGACGAAGAGGACGAACTGCCCGGCCTGGTCAAAGCCCTGCTCGACGTGGATGACGTGGACGAGTACGAGATCGGCCGGGTCGACGAGCAGGCCAGTCTCCTCCTTGAGCTCGCGGGCGGCGGCCTCGTCCAGGGCTTCACCGGGCTCGACCTTGCCACCGGGGACGGTCCAGGCTGGCTGGGGGGACCAGTTGCGGGCGGCGTAGAGCACGGCGGCGATCGTGTCCGTGTCCTGGTCGTGGACGATCACGCTGACCGCGTTGCGGCTGTTCATCACGCTGGTGGTGGTCACGGTGCCCACTCCTTGTTGAAGTGCCGGAGGATTCCGGTGGTCCGGGCGGTGGCTGAGACTGGCTCCGCAGCTAGGGCGGCTTGGGTGCTCAGCGCCCGAGCGTGAGCCGGTCGGCGTCGGTGCGCGAGAAGACCAGGTCGGTCATGTGCTCCGGGGTCTCGGTGCACCGGACGGGCGACTTCGGTCGGAGCATGGCTTGGGGGTAGGTGGCCGGGTCGTAGTCGTTGGTGAGCGTGTACGGGTGGAAGCCGTGCTCGTGCAGGGCGTCGATGATGCCGGCGGCGCTCTCGCCCTGCTTGGCCAGGAGCTTGGGGGTGACTTCCACGACCAGCTCGACGTCCTCGCGCAGGTGCGGCAGCGCGGGCAGCAGTCCCCTGACCGCCGCCGCCTCGGCGCCCTCGACGTCGATCTTGATGACTCGGGCGGTGTCGAGTTCGACCTGGCCGAGGAGTTCGGTGAGCGGTGCGGCCGGCACGTGGAAGGTGGTGTGGACGTGGCGGGGCCGGATGGCGGTGGTGTGACCGAGGTTGGCCGGGTCCTCCAGGTAGAGGGTCAGCGTGCCGGTGAGGTCGGAGGCGGCGGCGCGGACGGTGCGGATGTTGACCCGGTGGTTGGCGATGGCCGCGCTGGTGAGGTCGTCATGGAACTGCGGGGTGGGCTCGATGGCGACGACTCGGCCGGTCGGTCCGACTGCATGGGAGGCCAGGAGGCTGAACGCGCCACGGTGGGCCCCGACGTCGACGAAGGCGTCCCCGGGCCGCAGGCGGTCGCGCAGGAAGGCGCTCAGGTTCGGCTCCCACTCGCCGAAGAGGTACTGGTAGCGCTGGATGACGTCGCTGGTGGTGACGGTGACCAGGTCGCCCGAGCGCAACCGGGCAGCGGTGTGGAGGGGACGGGTTCGCAGGTGGTCGTCGAGGAAACGGCCGACGAGCTGGGCCTTGCCGACGGTTCCGGGTGCGTGGCGGACGTAGGCCCGCAGCAGGCGGGCGAGGGCGGAGGCGGGCACGCGGGTACTCCTTCAGGTGGCGGAGGGTACGGAACGCGGTTCCCGGAGCCGGCCGTGGTGGCAGACTTGCCGGTGAACGCTGGTGGCGGTGAGGGGAGTTGTCGGTGGGCGAGAGTGGTCCGGTGGTGTTCCTGCTGGTGGGGCTCACCGGTTCGGGGAAGACGACCTATGCCCAGCGGGAGCTGGAGCCGCAGGGTGCGGTGCGGCTGTCGGTGGACGAGGTCGTCCACGAGCGACACGGCCGGTACGGCGTCGACTACCCGGAGAACACCTACTTCGAGAAGGAGGCCCCGGTCGTCGCCGAGTTGCACTCCCGGCTGGTCGAGCTGGTCTCCGAGGGCCGGGACGTGGTGTGGGACCACGGGCTGTGGCCGCGCAAGGACCGCGACGCGATGAAGGAGCTGGTGGAGTCGGCCGGCGGTCGGTGGCGGCTGCTGTACTTCCCCGTCGATCGGGACGAGCTGCTGCGCAGGCTGGCCGAGCGCAACCAGCGAGGGGACGCGAACGCGCTGATCGTGACCCCTGAGGCTCTGGACGACTTCTTCGAGCGGTTCGAGGCGCCTCAGGGCGAGGGCGAGGAGATCGTGGAGCCGGGCCGGCTCTGAAGCGTCGGCGGGCGCCAGGCGGTGGTGATCTTGGCGGCTTCGGCGGCCCAGCCGTTGGGCAAGCCGTCGAGGGTGACTTGGCGGAAGGCCAGTCGCGGGTCGGAGACGTCGATGCGGCCGTTGTGGCGGTCGACGTGCTGGAGCAGGCGGGACGCCTCGCTGCGGACGGCGGGGCTGTCCTCGGCCCAGGCGCCGGAGGAGAAGCGGTCGACCCGGCGCCGCAGGTCGTCCAGGACACCGGCGCGCCACTTGAAGTGGTGGACGCACGCGAGCGTGTGCGGGTCGGGCTTGCGTCCGGGAGCGCGGTGGTTGCCGGAGGCGACGGTGACGTCGGAGAGCGCGAGGACGATCTTGCGGGGGTCGCCCTGAAGGAGGCGGTGGGTGAGGTGGCCGCCGAGGGGGAAGGCGCGGTCGAGGCCGGTCTCGGGGCGCCAGAGGGCGAGGCGGCCGTCAGCGGTGACCCGGTCGAGCATCAGCCCGCCCACCACCGCCCGGCCGTTCTCCTCGGCCTCCCCGGTGACCGCGCCGAGCGGGGCCGGGTAGGTGTGGAACTCGTCGGAGTCGGCGAGGAGGTGCCAGCCGGGGCCGGCCTGTTCCCGCAGGGCGTCGCGCAGGTCGGTGTTGGTGTGCTCGTGCCACGGACCGGTAGTGACCTGGCCGCAGGGCAGGTCGAGCGCCCGTGCGGTGTCCAGCAGCTGGCGGCGCCACGCGTCGTGGACGTGGTCGGGGAAGTGGAAGGCGAGGTGGAAGCGCTCGACGCCGAGCGCGCGGTAGTGGGCGGTCCAAGCGGTCAGCAGGGCCGGTTCGACCGGGCCGATCACGGCGACCAGCGAGGGCGGGGCGGGCGTCATCGGTACTCCTTGGCCAGGTCGGTGTAGGTGTCGATGAGGTAGGCGGCCTGCTCGGAGGCCGGGAGCATGTCCAGCACTGCGGGGGCCTGCAGTCCTGGCCGGGCGGGCGGCCTGTCCGCCAGCTGGTCCAGGGTCTTGGCCAGGGCGTCCGGGTCGCCGGCCTGGAAGAGCCGAGTCCACGGCTGCCCGGCCAGCTGCTCGGTCAGGTCCGGGTCATGGTCGGAGACGATCAGCGGGACGCCGAGCCGGGCGGCGTCCATGACCAACCCGGACTCCTTACCGGTGCCGGGACGCCGTGCGACCAGGGCGGCATCAGCGGCGGCGTAGACGAGCCGAAGGACGTCTTCGCTGACCGGGCCGGGCACGGTATGGACCCGGACACGGGGAAGGCGGTGCCAGCGCTCGAGGACGGTGTCGTCCAGCGGGGTGCCGCAGACCAGGACGTGCAGCGGCTCAGTAAGGCGGTCCAAGGCGGAGTCGACGGTGGTGAGGTCCTTGTAGGGCCACCAGCCGCCGACCAGGCAGACCGCCGTCGCCGAGGCGGGGATGGTGAAGGCGGCGCGGGCACCCTCGCGCTCGGCGGCCGTGAGGGGCCGGCCGTCGTCGACCGCGAACGCCCGCACCCGGCCCGAGAGGCGCGGAAAGGCCGGGGAGAGCCAGTCACGGACGGCGGTGGTCGGATAGAGGGCGACCACGTGCTTCTCGCTCCGCCGGGCGAGCCGACCCAGCAGCCGGACCGGCGAGTCTTCGGTGGTGACCAGTTCGTGGATGAACCGCAGGTGCCGGGTGCCGCCGAGCAGGGCGGCCATGCCGTGCAGGGCTTCGCTCGCGCTGAGGATGACCACGGCCGCCGGCTGAGGGGCGAGGCGGCGGGCGGTACGCAGGCATCCGGCTTCGGTCAGGCAGCGGGCGATCAGGGTGACCTGGTGCGGCAGCCGGCGGAGCGGCAGCGGCCAGCGCCGTGAGCGGAAGACCCGCTTGCCAGCGGTTGAAACGCGTTCCGCCGTGCGGGCTGCGGCCAGCAGGGCCTTCGCCGCCGGACCCACCGGTCCGGCGGCGATGCAGGCGCCGGACCGCAGCAGCGGACCGGGTCCGTCTGCGATCCCCTGCGGGGTGATGATCACGGCACCCGGGCGGGCGGCGGCGAGCGCCGTCAGTGTGCGCTGGTGGTGCCCGCCGCCGAGGTGCGCGTGCGGCTCGATCAGGACCAGCGGCCCATAGCGGGTGCTCATCCGGCGACCGCCTGCTCGCCGTGCAGCGTGATGAAGTGCCGGTGCAGCCAAGGCGGGTCGTTGAGCGCCTCGAAGCGCTTGGGGTCGCGGGCCGCGGTGCGGGCGAACTCCAGGCCGTCGCGGGCCCCGGCTGCCGCGTAGTCGGCGAAGTCGCCGTCCTTGCTGGCTGTCCAGGCGTCGATGCGTTCCTGCGCGGAGGCGTCGGTCATGCCGTACTCGCTGCCGCGCGCGAGCATCGCGCACTCCCGGAAGCCCGCCTTCCACGCGTGGAACGGGGTCTGATTGAACAGCGTGGTCCCGGCGGTGTGCTGGCTGAACTCGACCCGGCCAGGCAGCGCGGCCAGCACGTCGACGGCATGGCCCATCTCGCGCAGTGCGCTGGTGCGGATGAGCTTGAGTCCGCCGTAGCCGTAGGTGAGGCCGTTGACCGGGTTGACGGCCTGCCAGACCCGCATCGACACCCCGTCCTCCAGCGGCTCCACCTTGGCCGTGGGGAAGGCGGGGTCGATGGCGAAGTCGCCGTCGGCGAGGAAGAACTGGTCGGTGTCGACGAGTTCGGCCGTGAGCCGGTAAGCGCGGCGCATCCCGCGCACCCCGTGCAGGCGCTTGACGGTTCCGCCCAGCACGCGGGCCAGGCGGGTGTGCAGGGAGTCGGCCAGCGGCTCGTCGTAGGAGAGCAGGACCGCGTCGAAGCCGGTCACTTGATCGCCTCCAGGTAGCGTGCGGCCACCGCAGCGGGCGTGAGGTCGGTGGTGGAGGCGTAGGCGCGCTTGGCGTGCACGAGGTAGAACTCGGGGTCGGTGGCGAGGCGTTCGGCGATCCGGGCGGCCTGGTCGTCGGTGTCGAAGAGCAGCTCGGGGTCGAGGTGCTCGGCCAGCCAGCCGGTGCGAGGGCCGATCACCGGCAGGCCCATCGCCTGGCAGTCGATGACCGACATGGACCAGGGGCAGCCGGGCCGGAACGGCGCGATGCCGAAGTGGGCGCCGGCCAGCAGGTTGCGGTAGCGGACCCGGTCGCCGCGGTCGGAGGCGATGGCGACGCCATCCACGGCCGCCAGCTCCTCCAGGTTCCGCTCGGGGCTGGGATCCAGGCGGATCCGCTCGGCGCTGCGGGTGCCGAACAGGTCCATCACGGTCAGCCGCACCGGGGCCTCGGTGACGAGGTGGCGGGCGAGCTGGGTGAAGCGGGCGGTGCCGTAGTGGGCGTACAGGCGGTGGTTGTAGATGCCGACCGCCCGTCCCTCCGGCGGGGTGATCTCGGCAGGGTCGCGGACCAGGCGCACGTCCCTGGGGGCGGGGACCACGTGCAACTTGTCGGTGAGCTCGACGCCGGTGCGGGCGGCGGCAGCGGCGGTCCACGAGGCGGCGGTGCCGGAGTGGACCAGGACGCGGTCGCAGGCCGCGAGACCGGCGGCGAAGGCCAGCAGCACGCTGCGGCCCAACCCGCCGTCGTCCATCGCGGGGTCCAGCTCCAGCTGGCCGGTGTCAGTGAAGGAGAACGGCAGGTAGTGGCAGTAGCCAGCGATCCGCGCGTCCACTCCGGCTTCCAGGAGCGCGGCGCGGATCGCGGGGGCGGCCTCGATCTGGTTGGCCACGACCACTTCGGGCTGCTGGCGGCGGAACAGCCGCACCAGGCTGCCGACGCCCGGGTTGAAGCGGGCCCGGTACTTGGTCGAGGGCGACGTGGTCCGCACGAACTGCACGCGGTCGTCGCCGGCCGGGACGGGAGCGGCCACTGTGACCTCGACCCCGGCATCGGCCAGGGCCGGGGTGAGCATGTCGGCGAAGGTGTAGCCGGAGTCGGCAGTCAGCTGGCTGGAGTTGGAGACGTTGAGCAGGTACAGCAGGCGCATCGCTTGGGCTCTCCCTCTCTCGGCCCGGGTGTCGACCCGGGCTGGCAAAAGAAGGAAACCGGCGACCAGGAGCGTGACAGAATGATGAATCGAGATCACTCACGGTTCATTCATCTCATCCAGCAGCCAGGGCGGGGGCCTTGATGGACGAGCGCGACGACAGCCCGACCGTTGAGCAAGCCGCCGAGGCGTTCGCAGCGGAGGTCTCGTACTGGCGCGAGGTGCGCGGCCTGTCCAAGCGGGGACTCGCCCTCAAGATGGGCTTTGACCCGTCGTACGTGAGCCACGTGGAATCCGGTCGGCACAAGCCGACCGAGGACTTCGCGCGTCGCTCGGAGGAGACCCTCAACGCGGGCAAGGCCGTCTGGAAGCGCTGGCTGGACTACGAGGCCGCCAAGAACCGAGCAGCCCCGGCTGCGGCTCCGCCGGCCCCGCGCCGCCCCGAGCAGCCGTACGCGACGGGCTCAGCGATCATCGTGGCGCACGACGGCGCGCGCCTGGACTTCGACGGCTCCCAGTACCGGCTGACGATGCGCCGGCTGTTGCGGAACACCGGCAGCGAACCGATCACCCGCTACCTGATCCGCATCAGCGTCGACCGCTACCCCGGTGAGCCCGAGCGCTCCAACGCCCACTACCGCGAACACCCGCTGACCTGGGACGAACTCGCGCTGACCGCGACCTGCCGCGGGGAGGCGATGAACTGGCAGACCAAGCACGACCGCGACGCATTCAAGGAGGTGTGGCTGCTGTTCGAGAACGAGCAAGGCCGCTTCCCGCTCTACCCCGGCGAGGAGGTCTGGATCGAGTACGCCTACTCGGTCGGCGAGGAGAAGTGGGGCCGCTGGTTCCAGCGCGCGGTCCGCCTGCCCACCGAGCACCTCGAAGTCGAACTCGTCTTCCCCGCTGCCCTCGACCCCGCCGTGTGGGGCATGGAGACGTCCATGACCGCCGAAGCGGCACCGCTTCGGACCGCCCCGATCCGGCGCGAGGAGGGCGGCATGCGCGTCTTCTCCTGGAGCACGTCCACGCCGGACCTCCACGCCCGGTACCGTCTCGAATGGCGGTTCCGGGCCCGACCCGAACGCGACACGACCCAAGGGGAGTTCAGGTGATCCAGGTGCGGCCCAGCGAGCAGATGCGTGACCTCGGAGTCGTCCAGGAGGGCGCCCCCATCCTCGCCGAGCGCGCTCGCCCCTTTGACCTGCCCACCGAGCGTCAGGCCGCCGAGCAGGTCATCGAGAAGCTGTTCACCGCCATGGAGCGCATCGGCCAGGTCCACCCCTTCGCCAAGGGCATGGGCATCGCGGCACCGCAGATCGGCATTGGCCGCGCCGCTGCCATCGTCCAGCCCGCTTCCCCGGACGCTCCGGCAATCGTCCTACTGAACCCGCGGATCACCGACCGCTCCGACGAGGCGGACGAGCAGTTCGAGGGCTGCCTGTCGTTCTTCGACGTTCGCGGCTCGGTCCCCCGGCCATTGCAGATCACTGTGGAGACCACCACCCTGGACGGCCAGGTGACCACCACCGCCTACGAACGCGGCCTCGCCCGCCTGATCCACCACGAGATCGATCACCTCGACGGCCTGCTCTACACCGCACGCATGGCTGCCGGCGTCGAGCCCATCCCTGTCGAGCAGTACCGGCAGACCGGCCAAGCGTGGTCCTACAAGCGGTGAGCGCCAGCACAGCTCGCGCTGAGCGCTCATGGTCAGTGATGCCAGCTGGTCCCCTACGCCCTCCTGCGAGAGGGCGGCGGTTCGCCAACAACATGGCAGCCGATGCAACTGCCCTGCCGTAGTTGCACCCGGTACCTGGGTACAGGTTTACCGTCGAAGACGTCCCCAGCCGGGGACCGGACGACGGGAGCGATCGGGATGAGCGGTCTGGACTGGGTACCAGCCTCGTGCACGCTGCCCACCAAAGAGCGGCCACTGCGGGTCGCGGAGTGGGACGCGCTGTTCGCTGACCGGCTGGAGCGGGTGTCGCGGCCCGAGCCGCTGCGGGTGCGCTTGGACCTGCGCGGCGGTGACGGCGCCGAGGAGCGGGTGCGCGACCTGGCCGAGCGGGAGGGCGGCTGCTGCTCGTTCTTCACCTTCACCGTCACGGCCGACCATGACGCGGTGACGCTGGACATCACCGTCGACGCGGTGCACGCCGCGGTCCTGGACGCGCTGGAGCGCCGGGCGGGCGCGGTCGGGGGACTGCGGTGAACGAGGGCCTGCGCACCGGGCAGGTCGCCGAGGCAGCCGGCGTGAACGTCCAGACCCTGCGCTACTACGAGCGGCGCGGTCTGCTCCCGGAACCCGACCGCAGCCCGGGCGGCCACCGCCTCTACGACGACCAGGCCGTCACCGTCCTACGGGTCATCAAGGCTGCCCAGCGCCTCGGCTTCACCCTGGAAGAGGTCGCCGAGCTGCTGGAGACCGGCCGCCACCGCCACGGTCGCCCCGTTCCCGGTCTGCAGGAACGCGCCCGGGCCAAGCTCGCCGAGGTCGACGCCAAGATCGCCGACCTGACCACCATCCGCGAAGCCCTGCTCGCCGCCGTCGACGCCGGCTGCGACGACCTCACCCTGTGCGCCACCAGCTCGTGCTGCCCCATCCCCTTCACCGATCTCGCCGAAAAGAGCCGCCATGCCGGCCCCTGCTGCTGACCAGCCCACCGCCCGCACCCCCAAGACCTTGGGCGCCTTGGCGGCGCTGGCGTGCGTGGCGTGCTGCGCGCTGCCCGCCCTGATCGCCGCCGGTGTCGTCGGCGCCGGGGCCGGGGTGGTGGTCGGCTGGCTGCCCGCGCTCGCCGCCGCCCTGGCCGTCCTCGCCGCCGGAACCTGGTGGGCGGGCCGTCGCCGGGCCACGCGCGGCTGCGGCAACTCTTCGTGCGGCACCGGAGGGTGCGGATGCCAGAAGTCCGAGGACCCGCTGCAGATCAACCCCGTCGCCCGCAGATAGGGTCGCCGATCATGACCGTCCTGCGCTCCATCGCCCTGTTCGTCGCTGCCGCCGTCTTCGAGATCGGCGGGGCCTGGCTGGTGTGGCAGGGCGTGCGCGAACACAAAGGCTGGGCCTGGATCGGCGCTGGCGTCATCGCCCTCGGGATCTATGGGTTCGTCGCCACGCTGCAGGACGATGCGAACTTTGGGCGCATCCTCGCCGCGTACGGCGGCGTGTTCGTCGCAGGCTCCCTGGCCTGGGGCATGGCCGTGGACGGCTACCGGCCCGACCGCGCCGACGTCATCGGCGCCCTGATCTGCCTGGCCGGCGTCGGCATCATCATGTACGCCCCGCGCAGCCACTGAGCTGCTGCCCTGAACCGCTCTGGAACCGAGAGGAAGTCGGCTCTGGGTAGGGAAGAAGCAGGGGTTGTCGGGCCTGGTGAGCGGAGCCAGCTGGTCTCAGTTTTGGTCTCATTCACCCCCGTCCAGCCGGGTTCAGCCGCCGCTCAGTGGTTCGCTCCGGCGCAGGTCAGGACGGGTGTGAACCCCGGCGGACGGCGTTCGTGAGAATTGGAAAGCGTGTTGGGGGCAACCCCTCACGAGTTCGAATCTCGTATCCTCCGCCAGCTCAGAGGGCCGGACCACGAAAGTGGCCCGGCCCTCTGGCGTTCATCCTTCTTGGATGCGATGTGGACCATGCGCGCCCGAGCGTCCCCACGCGGCGGGACACGGACGAGTCACAGTCCGGGCGTTCACTCACCGGGCGATGCGCGGCGTCGGTACATTGGCGCGCAAACACCAGGTGGGGAGACCCAGTGGTCGAGAAGATCGTCGGCGGGCTCATTCTTGCCCTGCTCACCTATGCAGGCCGTACCCTCTGGCAGAACCGGCGGCACCTGAAGCTGCTGCTGGTCCTTCTCGCACCGAGGCGCCGGACAAGGGTGTCGGTGGCCGTGCTGCTGCGGGTCCATGAGGAGGACCGGTTCGTCCTGTTCACCACGCCTGCCCGCCCGGGCGCCTTCGGTCCGCCGGGTGGAGTGGTGAAATACCACGAAACAGCCCGGTCCGCCCTGGAGCAGTTGGGCTTCGAACCCGAACAGCGTGGCCGTACCGTGATGCGGCTCGATCTGCGGGGCTTCCTTTCCGGCAGCGGGGTCCTTGCGTTCGCGCGCTGGCTGCACCGCGGGGACGGCCGGGAGCCGGCGACCGAGTGCCTGCGGCGTGAACTCGTCGAGGAACTGGGCGAGGTCGGGCACGAGGAGCTGACGGATCTCGCCAAGGCCGTGGCGTTCCAGCACGTCCGGCGCGTCATCGACGGCCCCATGAAGGTGGCGGGGGAGGCGTACCGACAGCTTCGGTTCCTGGAGGTGTACGACCTCCTGATGGACCGTCCCGAGGCCGAGGAACTGCGTTCGGCACTGTTCGCCCTCGCGAACGAGCAAACAGAGGCGGGGGTCATCTGTGCCACCCGCAAAGAGATAGCGCTCGGCCGGGCTGGAGCCCACGTGGTGCTGCCGCAGTCCGCCTTTCTGGTCCGCGACCGGCGCTTCCGCGAGGATCTCCACCCCGCGAGCTGACCCTCAGGGAGTCTTTGCCCGAACCGGTGGCGGCAGTTCCGCCGCCTTGCCGGGATATGGCGACCAGGACATGCGCAGCGTCAACAAGCCTTGCAACCCACATATTTGAGGGGGCATCAATGGCCGGCGATGTGACCACGGAAATTCTCCTGCACTCCATGGACATGCTGGAGCGGGCGCTGGACGACGCGATCCAGGCAGAGCCGTCGCGGGAGATGCACCTGCGCAAGGCGCGCGAGGGTCTGCTCAAGGCGCGCGAGCAACTCGCACGTGGAAACCCGTACGTTCCCAGGTACCTCATCGCGAACGGCGCGTCGACCGTGGCCGATTACTACATGCAAACGGACGTCGCGCGGGCGCGCGGGTTGCTGGAACTCGCCGTCTTTCTCCTGGAATCCGAGCGGAACGACGACGGCAGGTACACGCCGACGATCGAGCACTGCCGGGAGCGGCTGGCGAAGCTCGGTCCGGTGCTCGTCCAGGCGGCGGGTACCGGACCGGCACCAGGCTCCGGAGCGGGTCCGGGTCCGGCCTCTGCCGGCCCGCTGCCGCAACAGGCCCCGGCTGCGGGCACCGGAGACGGCCCCGCCGTGGCGGTCTCCGCTGTCGCGGCGGCAGTCGTCCCGGCCCCGGCATCCGAAGGCGGCGCCACCACCGCGACGGCAGCGACGGTGAACGCCGTGGCTGCCGGGGGTGGCGTCGCGGTCTCGGCGGTCACCGGGGGTGAGACGGCCACCGGCGGCATCACGGGCTCCCGGTTCCCCTCGCAGATGAACCCGACCCGTGACTGGGACACGCTCCTCGGCGACTGGCGGTCCGCCGAGCCCGACGAGGACATGATCCGGCAGCTGGCGGCGGAGCTGGGAGTGCGCATCACCGAGCTGTTCGCACGACACGCCTCCGTCCCCTCCGAGTCGCTCCTCCCCATCCTTGACGAGGACCTGCAGGAGCTGCCCGGCCTTCTCGCCTTCGCCTCCGTGCCCGGTGATGACGCCCAGGCACTGCACCAGCGGGCCAAGGACGCACGCGGCACCTGCCGTTCGGAGATGCTGTCGTACGCCAAGGGCGACACCGTGGTCGACGTCCAAACGCTGCGTCGGCACTGGCTGGCCAGCGCGCTCTGGAACTACGCCATGGAAGGCCACTGGCACTCCAGCGGCTACCAGACCCTCGCCGACATCCTCGGCTATCTCCAGCTCATCCAGATCTCCTACCGGTACCACGAGGCCAAGCGCGAACAACTGCTGGATGTCACCGAGACGGCGGTGCTGTTGGCGCTCGGCGAGCTGCGCGACACCGAGCTGAACCGCGTACAGCACGTCTACAGCTGGCTGCGGCACGCCGTCGGCATCCACCTCCTCGTGGGCGGCCCCGACCCGACCGCTCCCAAGGAGTTGCGCTTCAACGAGCTGATCCAGGACCCCAGGTTCTCCGACCGGCACATCTACCCCGAATACTGGGCGGCCCGAGTCCTCGAGCGCTGGACCGAGGAGAGCCGGCACCGCAGCAGCGTCGCACTCACCCTGCTCAAGCTGTCCAGCTGGAAGGTTGACCAGCTGGACCGCCTGCTCGACCTGCTGTACTCCTCCACGGGCTCCTCCCGCTACTACGGGACCCCGGAGGAGCGGCAGGAGTCGCTCGCCTTCTGGCGCAAGGCGGGCCGGGACATGCTGGCCACGATCCGGATGGTGCGGGTCGCCAAGAACCCCTGGGGGTCCGGTGCCGCCACGACCGCCGGCCTGCTGTCCACGGGCGACCAGGACGCGTCCGTACAGGTCTCGAACCGACTGCTCCAGGGCATCGCCGCCGAGCTGGCCCCGGGCCCGCAGGGGACCATGGTCCAGGGCGCGCTGTTCGCCGGACGGCCCGTGCCGACCTTCCTCGCCCTCGACAGCTTCGGCCCGGTCGGTGTGCTGAAGATCGACGAAGCGGCCAAGGTGCGCAGGGAGAAGGAGAACTTCGACCGGTTCGCGGAAGCCTATCTGCGGCCGGTCTACCGGGCGAGCAAGTGTGTCGTGGGCAGCACCACCATCGCCAACAGCAGCAATGGCGATCCCTACCAAGGCATCTTCACCTCCTACGTCTTCCGGCACCGCGACGAACCGAAGACACTGCGGGACTGGCTGCGCACCGCGGACCCGGACGCGCTCCAGCCGGTCATCGAGGAAGTCTTCATGGACGCGCTCGGCCCGTGGCTCAGCCAGGCCCAGCGGACCATCGGCGACCTGCGGGGGGAGTATCCGGCCCTGCGTCCGGTCGCTTTCGAGCTGACCAGCTACGCGCCGGGCAAGAACGCGGAGTCCGAGCTGGAACACTTCAGGCTGCCCGAGGTCGCCGACATCTTCGGCATCGACGGCGGACTGCCCTGGCAGCACCGCAGACTTGGGCATCTGCTGGAGAACTCCGCGCTCGGCTCCAGCCCGTTCGCCGTCGACCCGGGCTACGAGTCCGTCACGAACCCGCTGTGGCTGGTCGCCCACATGGCAGAGCTCGGCGAGCGGGACGCCGGAACCGACGCCCTCTTCGAACGACTCCTGTACGACCGGCGTTACGGCGTGACGACTGCCTCCTACTTGACCTGCATCTGCCACGGCGACCTGCACGGCGAGAACGTCCTGGCCAGCGGACCGGACGGCCAACGTCCCGATCTCTACGTCATCGACTTCGAGACCACCCACCAGGGGCACATCTGCAAGGACTTCGCCCGCCTCGAATCCGCCCTGTGGTCACGGACGTTCTCCTGGAGCCATGAGCAACTCCTCCAGGTGCGTTCCTGGTTCGTCGGATCGCTGAGCGGCACGGCCATGTGGGAGCCGGACATCCCGCGCGACACGGACCCGGACGTGCGGCGGGTGCTGCTGTGCATCGCGAAGCTGCGCGCCATCCTCAAAGGCTGCGAGCAGAAGAACTGGCCGTTCGGCGAGGCCGAGTACCAGTGGGCGCTGTTGGCGTCCCTGCTGCCGTTCGCCCGTTACCGCGACCACGAGGACCAGGTGAACCGGCACCTGCCCTTCCTGCTGGCGGCGGATGTTGCCGATGTACTGGTGGAGCATGCCGAGGGCGGGGCCTCCGGCAGCCGGCCGCACTGACCACAGAGGTCGGCGACGGGGTCCACCGTGTGGTGATCCCGAAATGAGTGAGGGCCTCCCGGCCTGATGTGGATCGCGAGATCTGCACCGGCGACCAGAAGCCGCCCGGGTGGCGAGGGTCGCCGAAGCCTGGTCGGATGAGGCCGACGTGTACGCGTACCCTGACGGCGAGGCAGGCATGATCCGCAATCGACTGATCGTCTCCGGTGAAGTCCAGGGCGTGTACTTCCGTGACACCTGCCGGACCGCGGCGAGGGAGCACGGCGTGGCCGGATGGGTACGCAACCTCCCCGACGGAACGGTCGAGGCCGTGTTCGAGGGCGAGGCCACAGCCGTCGAACAGCTGGTCGCGTGGGCACACCACGGCCCGTACGCGGCCGTGGTGGACCGGGTCCGCGTCCACGAGGAGAAGCCCGAGGGGCTCGTGGGCTTCGAGATCCGCCCGACCCCCTGGGACAGATAGGCAGGGCCCGGACCGCTCAGTGGCCCGGGCCTTCGTCGCGTCCTACCCCGTTTGGTACGTCATCCTTGTGGTCCCGGCTGGTCCGGCAGGCCATGGATGTCCTCCTACGTGGTGAGGTGCCCCATCAGCAAGAAGAGCGGATCAGCACTGGCCGTATGGCTGCGCGGTCTGGAAGCGGTGGAGTTGGAGCGGGTCCTGGCGGCACGCCCGGACGCCGTGTCGGCTCCGGAGCCGCGGTCGGTCGGTGAACTGGCCGACCGCCTCCAGCGCCCGGCGTCCGTCGCGTTGGCCCTGCCCCGACTCGCACTGCCCTGCCTGCAGGTGGCGGAGGCCGTCGCCGCGCTGACGCACGTGTCACGGGATGATCTGGCGCGCCTCCTGGACGCGACGCACGGTGACCGTGCCCACGGATTGGATGCCGTCCTGGAAGCGCTGGCCGACCGCGCCCTGGTGTGGCCGGCCGCCGGCGGGCTGCTGCACATGGCGGCGCCGCTGCGGAACGCGTGGGGCTCACCCCTGGGACTCGACGCACCGCTCGTGCAACTGCTCGCAGGCTCGAACTCCGACGAACTGGGCCGCGTGCTGGCGAAACTCGACGTCAAACCCGCCGCCAACAGAAAAGAGATGCGGCTGGCGGCGCTGGTCGACCACCACAGCGATCCGGCTCGGGTCGCGGCGCTGGTGGCCAAGGCGCCCGCAGCCACCCGGAGACTCCTTGAGCGGCGGGCACGTGAGGTTCCGGAGCGCCCGAGCTTCATCATGTTCGGGACTCCGCAGGCCGACTCCCAGCCCGGCGAACAATGGGCGCTGGAGCGCGGGCTGCTGATCCGGGGCCGCCACCGGTACGGGCCGGCCCGCATGCCCGCGGAAGTGGCACTCGCACTGCGCGGCTCCGACTGGCACGCCCCGTTCACACCCGTCCCGCCCACTGTGCGGTCGGTGCCTGCCACCGCCTCGGACATCGACCGGGAAGCCGCGGCCGCCTCGATGGCGTTCGCCGCCCACGCCGTGTCCGTCCTCGGGGTGTGCGCCACCGCTCCTCCGGCCCGGTTGAAGGCCGGCGGGATCGGCGCCCGGGAGCTGTCCCGGATCGGCAAGGCGGCGCAGTGCGACGAGCTCCCGGTACGCCTCGTGCTGGAGGCGGCGAGCGCGGCCGGGCTGCTGGCCCGGGACGGCGACCGGGTCACGGCGACCGCGTCCTACGACACCTGGACCGAGCAGGAACCGGCCGACCAACTCGCCGTGCTGCTCCGGGCGTGGTGGGCGCTCCCGCTGACCCCTGGCGGGAGCCGCGACGAGGACGGGAAGGCTCTGCCGGCACTCGCCGGGGCACCGCCCTGCGGCGGCTGCGTGCAGGCCCGGCACGGGCTGCTCACGGCCGCGTCGCAGCTCCCGGCCGGCGAGGGCGCGGTGAACTCGGCGGACCTGGGGGCGCTGCTCGTGTGGCTCCGCCCGCTCTCCGACGAACTCCCGCAGGACGCCGTACCGTTCGCCACCTTGATCCGGGAGGCGGAACTGCTCGGCGCACTCGCTCTCGGAGCCGTGTCCCCGATCGGGGCCGCCCTGCTCGCCGACGACACCGAAGCCCTCACCGACGCCTGCCGGCGGCTGCTGCCCGCCGCCAGCGTGACCGCCCGCTTCGGCAGTGATCTCACGGCCGTGGTCGCCGGCACGCCGTCGGCGCACCTCCTCGCAGTGCTGGACTCCGTTGCGGACCGGGAGACCGCCGGTGCGGCCTCCGTGTGGCGGTTCAGCCCGAGAAGTGTCCGCCGCGCCCTCGACGCCGGCCTCACCCCCGACGCCCTCACCGCCGACCTGGCCGCCGTCGCCGTCGAGCCGCTTCCCCAACCGCTCTCGTACCTGATCCAGGACACCGCGCGCAGCCACGGTCGGGTGCGCGTCGTCTCCGCTGCCTGTGTGATCCACGGTGAGGAGCCCGCCCTCCTCGCCGAACTGGCCGCGCACCGCAAGCTCACTCAGCTCGGCCTGCGGTTGCTGGCACCGACGGTGCTGATCAGCCGGACCCCACTGGACAAGACGCTCGCGGCACTGCGGTCCGCGGGCTACGCCCCCGTCGCCGAGAAACCCGACGGGTCCGTCCGCATCGAGCGGGCCCAACGCCCCCGCGCGGCGAGCCCGGTCCCACCCCCGCGCCTCTCAGGTGGCAGGTCCCGCACGCAGCGGACGGACGAGCGCGCCGCAGACGTTCGGACCGCCGTCGACCTGCGCGCCCTCGCCACTCGTCTGCGGGGCGCGCCGCAGGACGTTCCCGAGCCCGACCCGTACGACGGCCGCCCCTACGACAGTGACACCGAGGAGATCATCGCCGGGTACGCGCGCGGCCTCTCCTTCACCGACGTCCGCCAGTTGGCCCATGCCGTCAACGAGGGCCAGGCCGTCACGATCGAATACGTGGCCGCCTCGGGCAACACGACCGTCCGCACGCTCAGCCAACTCGAACTGGATGCCCCCTACCTCCACGCGTGGTGCCACCTGCGGAACGACAACCGTGTGTTCACCCTCTCCCGCATCCACGGAGTGATGCCCTCGTAACCCGGGACGCGAGGAGCGGACACCCCAGCGCTCCGGTCTCAGCGGCCGAGGCCCCGCGCGGGGTGGTTGGCGCGGGCCGGGGTCAGCGCGGTGCGTTGGCGTCGGCCGGGAAGGGCGTGCCGTGGCCGGGCACGATCAGGTCTGCGGCGGCCAGCACGCGCAGGCGGGAGGCGCGCAGGACCTCACGGTCGGGGGCTACGGGATCGTCCGCCGGGCCGGCTGCGTGCCACCACAGGTCGCCGGCGAACGCCACGACGCCCGACTCCGTCCCGGCCAGCAGGGTGATGTCCTCGGCGCTGTGTCCCGGAGTGCGGATCAGGCGCAGCGACGGGGTCAGCTCGTGGCCCTCCGCGTCCCGGTTCGTCCACTGGTCGCCCAGGTACTCCACCTTGTGGTCGTGGACCCGCGCCCGGCCGAACAGGCCGACGTTCATGGTGTTGTCCGGGTGGTGGTGGCTGAGCACCACGTCGGTGATGTCGTCGGGGCCGAGCCCCAGTTCGGCGAGCGGGCCGAGGATGTCGTCGCGGTCGGCCACCATGCCCGGGTCGAAGATCACATGCCGGCCGGCGTCCGAGACGTACGAGACGGTGGCGGCGACTCCGGGGCCGGTGGAACCGACGTAACCGGTGGTCAGAACGGTGTACACGGCGCTACGGCCGACGGGTGCGTCTGTCATGGCCGCAATCCTTCCGGGCAGGCCGTTCCCCCACGAGTGGCCGTGCTGCCACTGATCGCAGGAAACGTGCCACACTGCGCGCATGCCTCCGTTCGCGACCGTTGCCGCCTACGCCCCCGCCGGTGTCGGGATGCTCGCGGTCGGCGTCGTCGCCGAGGTGTTCGGCCCGCACGGGGAGGGGCTGCCCGGCTTCGACTTCGCCCTGTGCACCGACCGGCCCGGGCAGGTACCCACCGACCTCGGCGTGCCGCTGACCATTACGGACGGCCTGGACCGGCTGGCCGCCGCCGACCTGGTGATCGCCCTGCCCTGGGCCGGCTTCCGCACGCCACCGCCGCCCGCCGTCCTCGACGCCCTGTCGGCCGCGCACGAGCGCGGCGCGCTGGTCGCGGCCCACTGCGTCGGCACGTTCGCCCTCGCCGCCGCCGGACTGCTCGACGCCCGGCGCGCCACCACCCACTGGCGGTTCGCCGGCCTGCTGGCCCGCCGCCACCCGAACGTCACCGTCGACCCCGACGCCCTGTACGTCGACGAGGGACGGATCATCACGGGCGCGGGGGCCGCCGCGGGCTTCGACCTCTGCCTGCACCTGCTGCGGCGGGAGTACGGGGCCGCGATGGCCAACGCCGTCGCCCGGGACATGGTCCTGCCCTCGCACCGCGACGGCGGACAGGCCCAGTACCTGGCCGCCCCCGTCCCCGAGGACTGCCAGGACGAGCGTCTCGCCGACGTCCTCGCCTGGGCCCGCGAACACCTCCACGAGCCGCTTCCCGTCGAGGAATTGGCCCGGCGCGCCGTGATGAGCAAGCGCTCCTTCGCCCGCCGCTTCGCCGCCGCGACCGGCACCACCCCGCACGCCTGGCTGCGGGGCCTGCGGCTGAGCAGCGCCGAGGAACTCCTCGAAACCACGGACCTGCCGGTCGAGGAGATCGCCCACCGGGTCGGATACGGGAGCGCGGCCGTCCTGCGCGAACAGTTCGTGCGCCGCCGGGGAGTGCCGCCCCGCGCCTACCGCCGCTCCTTCACCCGCAGGCCCTAGCCGACAAGTGGCTGCGGTGGCGGAGTTGCTCAGTACTCGGCGAGGGTGATGGCGGTGGCCGCCTTGTGGATGGGCTCGATGAGCTTGGCCATGATGCGCTCCTTGCCGGGCAGCCGCGCCATCAGCGAGAGCATCACCATCGAGAACCGGACCTGGCCGCTGGTGCGCATGACCATCCGCTTGACGTTGGCCGGCCCGAGCCTCTGGTTCTGCTCGGCGAAGGGCCGCAACTGCCGTTCGTAGCCGGCGAATCCGGCCTCGTACTCGCCGCCGGCCGCGGCCAGCTCCCCCGCCAGGACGTAGGCGGCGACCAGCGCGAGGCTGGTCCCCTGCCCCGAGGCGGGGGAGGCGCAGCAGGCGGCGTCTCCGACCAGGGCCACGCGGCCCTGGGACCAGCGGTCCATGTGGACCTGGCTGAGCGAGTCGAAGTAGAAGTCGGGGGCGCTCGCCATGCCTTCGAGGAGGCCGGGGACCTCCCAGCCCTCTCCGGCGTAGGCGTTGGCGAGCAGGCGCTGCTGCTCGGCGCGGTCGCGGTGGTCGTAGGTCAGGGGGTCGGAGGCGAAGAGGAACATCGCCTTGGCTCCGGTGTCGCGGGCGGTGCTGTAGGTCAGTACCGTGCGGCCGGCGCCGACGTAGGTGAGCTCCTCGCGGTCCAGGTCCAGCCGGTTGGGGACGCTGAAGATCGAGATGTAGTGGCCGAGGTCGCGGACGTACCGGCTCTCCGGGCCGAAGGCCAGGCCGCGGGTCCGGGAGTGCAGCCCGTCGGCGCCGATGACGAGGTCGAAGACCTCGGTGCGGCCGCTGTCGAAGGTGACCTTCACTCCGTCGGAGCCGTCGGTGAGCGAGGCGATGGAGTCGTCGAAGAGGTACTCGACGTCGTCCTTGGTCAGCTCGTACAGGATGCGGTTCAGGTCGCCGCGCAGGATCTCGGCGTCGCCGTGGACGCGCCCGCCGAAGGTGTCGCCGTCCATGCTCGCCACCCGCTTGCCGGTGGCGTCGACCACGGACCCCGCTCTCACGTCGGTGCGCAGCCGGCGGATCTCGTCCAGGACGCCCATGCGCCGGACCACCTCCAGCGCCGCACCACGGATGTCGACCTTGTACCCGCCCTCCCGGATCCCGGAGGCCCGCTCCACCACCGTGGGGGTGAAACCGTGGCGGCGCAGCCAGTAGGCCAGGGCCGTACCCGCGATGCCGGCGCCGGAGATCAGGACGTTCGTGTTCTTCATGGGAATCCCCCCAGGTCAGGTCTGAAGCTGCACTGACAGTACGCCAGAGTCAGACGCTTGTACAAGACATTTGTCCAAGCGGGACGCATGCGGATGGCGGCGCAGATAGTAGCCATGGACATAATCGCCATGTACTCTATTGCCATGAGCAAGGGTTCACCGGGCCCCACGCCCGGCTTCCTGGTATGGCGACTCGCCAACAAGTGGCGCGTCGCAGTCGATCGCGCGGTGGCTCCACTGGGCCTCACCCACGCGCAGTACTCGGTGGTCGCGTCGCTGTACGGCATGCAACGCGCCGACGAGCGGCCCAGTCAGCGCCGACTCGCCGAGCACGCCGGCCTGGAGGCGCTGTACGTCTCCAAGCTGGCGCGCGCCCTGGAGTCGGCCGGCCTGATCGAGCGCACCCGCGACCCGCGCGACCCGCGCGCCGTACAGCTCGCGCTCACCGAGCAGGGCCAGGCCGTCACGCGGCAGGCCATCGGGGTGGTCCAGGACCTACTCCAGCAGTTGCTGGAGCCGCTCGGCGGCCTCGACGACCCGCGGACACGCGCGTTCACCGAGGAGCTGACGACCCTGCTCGACGCACCTCTCGCTCCATCCGTACCGAACACCGAGAGCACCAAGGGGACAACGCCATGACCAGCACCGCAGCCGCCACCACCGCACCCCTCGCCGACGCCCGCGCCCTCGGGCTCGCCCACTACGCCGCCCGCGGCGTCCTGGAGCTCGTCCTGGGCCGGCACGGCCTCACGTTCCAGCAGCAGGTCGCCCTGCGCGCCGCCATCACGGCCGACGCCCCGCAGACGGCGGACACCCTCGTCGCCCAGATCCGGGGCACCCTCAAGGCCGATCCGGCCGACATCCGCACCACCCTCGACGAGTTGCTGGCCAAGCAGCTGCTCGTCGCGGACGGCACGCACCTTCACCCCACCGACTCCGGACGCGAACTGCTCGCCGCCGTCGGCGCGGACACCGCCCCCGTCACCGCCCGCGTCTGGGGCGGGATCCCCGCCGAGGACCTGGCCGCCGCCGGCCGCGTCCTCGCCCTGGTCACCGAGCGCGCCAACGCGGAGTTCGCGGCACTGACCGCCTGACCGCCCGGCCGGGCCGACGAGCCAGGCCCTCACTCAATTCACGACCACCCGACCGTGAACACCCTCACCAACCTCCAAGGACGCCTAGATCGGGAGCGAGTGCAGCCGGACTGCGCCCGGGGGCCACGTGGTGCCGGGGTGCAGTGGGGCCCAGATCGTGCGCAGGGGCATCACCACGAGCCGGGCTCCGGGTTGTTCCACCGTCACCTCGGTGGTCAGCTCGTGGAAGCCCCGCCGTTCGTAGTAGGGGACGAGCCTCGGGCGGCAGAAGGCCAGCGCGTGCGCGGAGCCGAGCTCGCGGGCATGGTCGAACGCGGCGTCGAGCAGGGCCCGCGCGAGGGTGCCGTCGCGTCTGCCGGGGGCGACGGCGAGGCCGCCGAGGCCGACGGCTGCGAGCTCGGTGTCGCCGACGCTGAGCGGGACGGGCACCAGGCCGATGTGGGCGACGAGCCGGTGGTCGGCGGCCCGGATGCCGAAGTGGATCTCCTTGGGCCGGAAGGTCAGCCCGAGGTCGCCGACGCTGTAGGGGTCGTCGCCGGGGCCGAAGATCTCGTCCTGGTCGGCGCGGGTGTACCGGGGCAGCCGGACGATCTCCGGCGGCACTGCGGCAGGGCGGTCATCCATGCGGCGGTGATCCCTTCTCGGGGGCTTCGTACGGTCGCAGCCCCGCGGCCGCCGTCTCGACGGCCTCCACCACCGCGCCGGCCGCGTCGTCGCCGAGGTGGGGCCCGAGGGGGAGGCTGAGGCCCGCCGCTGCCAGGTGTTCGCTGCGCGGGTGGGTGCCGGGCGGACCGGCGGCCGGGTCGTCGGCGTAGGCCGGCGACCGGTGCGGTGGCACGGGGTAGTGCATCAGGGTCTCCACCCCGGCCCGCTCCAGCCGACGGCGCAGTTCGTCGCGTTCCGCGCAGCGGATCACGTAGAGGTGCCACACCGGATCGGCCCAGGGGGCGGTGGCGGGGACGGCGAGCTGCGGGAGGTGGCCGAGGGCACGGGTGTAGCGCTCGGCGGTGCGGGCCCGGCGGGCGTTCCAGGCGTCCAGGTGCGGCAGTTTGGCGCGCAGGACGGCGGCCTGGATCTCGTCGAGCCGGGAGTTGGTGGCCCGTACCTCGTGCCGGTACTTCTCCCGGGAGCCGTAGTTGCGCAGCAGCCGGACGCGGTCCGCCAGGGCGGCGTCCCGGGTGACGACCGCTCCGGCGTCGCCCATGGCGCCCAGGTTCTTGCCCGGGTAGAAGCTGAACGCGACCACGTGGCCCGATCCGATCCGGCGGCCCCGGTAGCGGGCGCCGTGCGCCTGCGCGGCGTCCTCGACGACGGCCAGGGCGTGCCGTCGGGCGATCGCCAGCAGCGGGTCCAGATCGGCCGGATGCCCGTACAGGTGCACCGGCATCACGGCCCTGGTCCTGGGGGTGAGCGCCGCCTCGACGAGGGCCGGGTCCAGGGACAGCCCGTCCGGCGTCGGATCGACGGGCACCGGCCTGGCCCCGACGGCGGACACGGCCAGCCAGGTGGCGATGTAGGTGTGTGCGGGCACCACCACCTCGTCGCCGGGTCCGATGCCCAGCGCGCGCAGCGCCAGCTCCAGTGCGGCACTGCCGCTGCCGACCCCCACGCAGTGGTCGTTGCCGCAGTACGCCGCGAACTCCGCCTCGAACGCCTCCAGTTCGGCTCCGAGGAGGTAGCGGCCGGAGGCGGCCACCCGGCGCACGGCCGCGTCGAGGTCGGCCCGCAACTCCCGGTAGGCCGCGCCGAGGTCGAGGAAGGGAACGTTCACGGCAGGCTCCGGGCGTCGCGGAGGAAGGCGTCGTAGTCGCGGTAGTAGTCCGACTCCTCGTAGTGCCGCGAGGCGAGGACGAGGGCGACGGACGCGGGGGCGAAGTCCTGGAGCACGCGCCACACCATCGGCCCGATGTAGAGCCCCACGCCCGGCTCGTCCAGCCGGTACGCCGTGCGGTGGAAGCCGTCGTCCAGGCCGACCGAGAAACCGCCGTGCGCGGCGATCACCACCTGCTCCAGGGTGCGGTGCCCGTGCATGCCGCGGGGCGGCGACGACTCCGGCTGCCCGTACATGTAGTAGACGCGCTGGATGGCGAAGTCCGTGGTCGTGCCGGACTCGACCACGGAGAGGGTGCCGCGTGGATCGACGTGCTGCTCCAGCCTGATCAGCCGGCACGGCTTGATCCTTCCCACGCACGCGGCGTGGACGGGATCGGCGGTGTTCTCGGAGACGGCGATGCTCCTCTCGGGGCGGGGACGGTGCTCGACGCCCTCGTCCGCGCGCGGTCCGACCGCACGTCGGGTGGACGTGCAGTGACGTGCGGTGAGGCTACACAACAACCCACGAAAACACTGAGTTTGATGATCAGTCAGATCATTGTGGCGAGCCGGCTGTACGGGCCCTACCGGATGCCGCGGATGTCGGCCTCCGGGGTCGCCGCGGTGGCGGGCGCGGCCGTCCGGTTCACGGCCGTGAATGCAAGACGCGGAGACTTGGATGGACTAAGAGTCCAGCCAAGTCTTCATCTGACTCATAGACAGATCGATACGTGGCGTGCAAGTATCAGCCATCCGCCAGACGGCGGACTCGCTGGGGAGGGAATGGCATGTCACAGGAGCAGCAGCAGTTCATCTCGGTGCCGGTGCCGAGTCAGCACGTCACGCAGGTGTACGCGCTGCTCGCGGAGCTCGCCGGCATCACGGCGGCACCGGCGGCGGAAGGCATCACCACTCCGCTGGAGGACGGCGAGTGGCCCTTCGTGGAGTGGAGCGTGCAGGACCTGCGCAGGCTGACGGAGGACGCGCTGGACTCCGTGCAGGTGGTCACCGGTGTGCTGGACATCCTGGCCAAGCAGCCTGGCGGGCGCGTGAGTTACACGTCGCTCGTGGAGCTGCTCGAGGTGGACCGGAAGCGCTTGCGGGGTGTCCTGTCCGCGTTCACGCGGGTCGTGCACAAGCACTACGGCCGGCGGAACTGGCCGATGACCTGGGTGGAGGCTCCCAGTGAGGGCGCCGAGTTCAAGTCCGAGTTCTACTACACGGTGAGCGAGACCACCGCCGCACGGTGGCGGGAGGTTCGCGCTCGGGGCTGACGGCGGCCGGAGCGTCTGCACCGGGCGCCGTGCGACCGTATGAACAGCAGAGACGTGAGGGGCGGCGCAGTGGTGGTCGAGAGTGGATCCGTCGGGCCGGTGGAGGGGCCCGCCCGGGCTGAGGCTCCGGGTGGGCGGCGGCAGGGGAGGCGTCGGGGGCGATGGCGGCGGCTGACTGTGGTCGTTCTCGTGCTCCTCGTTCTGTGCCTGCCGCCCTGGTGGACGCTGTTCGGGTCCGGGGCCGACTGGCCGCTCCCGGTCGTCCTGGCCGGTGCCGGGGTCTTCGCCGCCTGGCTGGTGGGCTTCCCCTTCCTGATGGTCGCGGGCCACGGGTCGCGGCAGGCCGACCTGGCCGCCCGGGTCGCGGACACCAGCCTCGGCGTCGTCTGGGTGCTGTGGACCTGGTCGGTGCTGGGTGGGCTGGTGAACCTCGTCCTTGGCGGGCTGGACGTCGGCGGAGCCCCGCGGGCCAGGATCGTGGCCCTGGCCGTGGCCGTGGTGTCGGCCGGGCTGCTGGGCTGGGGGCACTACGAGGCGATGCGCGTTCCCCGGGTGAAGCGGCTGGACGTCCACGTCCCGCGGCTCGGCGGGGGCCTGGACGGGACGCGGGTCGTGGTGCTGGCCGACACCCACTACGGGCCGATCGACCGCGCGGGCTGGTCGGCGCGGGTGGCCGAGGCCGTCAACGCGCTCGACGCGGACGTCGTGGTCCACGCCGGGGACATCGCCGACGGCACCCCGGCCCAGCGCCGGGAGCAGTCCGCGCCGCTCGGGACGATCCGGTCGAAGCTGGCCAGGGTCTACGTCACGGGCAACCACGAGTACGGCGGGGAGGCCCAGGGCTGGCTGGACCGCATGGCGGAGCTCGGCTGGGAGCCGCTGCACAACCGGCACGTCGTGGTGGAGCGCGGCGGGGACGCCCTCGTGCTCGCCGGCGTGGACGACGTGACCGCGGAGTCCTCCGGCCTGGCCGGGCACCGCGCGAACCTGACCGGCGCGCTGGCGGGGGCGGACCCCGACCTGCCGGTCCTGCTGGTCGCCCACCAGCCCAAGTACGTCCCGCAGGCCGCGGCCGCCGGCGTCGACCTGCAGGTCTCCGGGCACACCCACGGCGGCCAGATCTGGCCGTTCAACTTCCTCGTCCGGATCGACCAGCCGGTGGTGCACGGCCTGAGCCGGCACGGGGAGCGCACCCAGCTCTACACCAGCCGGGGCGCGGGTTTCTGGGGGCCGCCCTTCCGGGTCTTCGCCCCCAGCGAGATCACCGTGATCACGCTGCGCTCGGGCGCCGCATAGCCGAACGCGGGGTGTCCGTTTTCTTCAAGACGGGTGCCCGCGCCGCCGCCTAGCGTGACGGGCATGAACAGCAAGAGCAGCGAGAACAGCACGACCAGCAAGACCAGCACGCCCGCACCACGGTTCGCGTTCGTCGGCATCGCCGTCTCCGACATGGCCGCCTCGGTCGCCTTCTACCGGCGGCTCGGGCTCGCGTTCCCCGACGGGGCCGAGCACGCGCCGCACGTCGAGGCCGAGTTGCCGGGCGGACTGCTCCTGGTGCTCGACGCCGAGTCCACCATCCGTTCGTTCCACCCGGATTGGCGCCCGCCGACCGGAGGCGGCCGGACCGGGCTCGCGTTCCGCTGCGAGAGCCCCGCGCACGTCGACGCGGTGTACGAGGAACTCGTCGAGGCCGGGTACCACGGGGAGTTGAAGCCGTTCGACGCCTTCTGGGGGCAGCGGTACGCCACCGTGCACGACCCCGACGGCAACGGCGTCGACCTGCTCGCCGTGCTGCCGACGGGCCGATAGCGGACTAGCGGCGGAGCAGGCCGGTCAGCGGCATCCCGGTCAACTCCCGTACGTCGCGCGCCAGATGGGCTTGGTCGGCGAAGCCCGTCCGGGCCGCCGTGTCCGCGAAGGGGACGCCGGAGCGGGCCAGGGCGAGGGCGCGCTGGAGGCGGAGGATGCGGGCGAGGGTCTTCGGGCCGTAGCCGAAGGCGGTCAACGAGCGGCGGTGCAGCTGCCGTTCGCCGAGGCCGACGTGGTCGGCGGTCGCCGTGACGGAACGGCCGGCCGCCAGGGACTCGACGACGGCGCGCAGCAGCCGGTCCGCGGGCCCGGCGTCGGCCGCGAGGCGCAGGGCGAGGTCCTCCAGCGCGACGGCCGGGTCGGGGGCCGCGTCGATGCGGGCGGTGAGGCGCCGCACCTCGGCGGCGGGGCGGAGGTCGGCCAGGTCGACGCGCCGGTCCCGCAGTTCGTGCGCGGGGACGCCGAGCAGCGCGGGGGCCGTGCCGGGGTAGAAGCGGACGCCGGCCCAAGGGCCCGCGAGCCCGGGCCCCGGGCGGAAGGCGCGGGTGTCCGGGCCCGCGACGAGCAGGCGGCCGTCCGTCCACAGCAGGTCCATGCAGCCGTCGGGCAGGACCGGCGCGGCCGAGGGTACGGGCAGTACGGCCGCGGGGGGGCACACCCCCCCCCCCCCCCGGCGGGACGCCGGCGCCGACGGAGA
>NZ_JBFBDY010000017.1:0-38055 GCF_040683475.1 Kitasatospora sp. NPDC093558
ACCAATGAGACCCACCTGAAGCCCGCCGGACGGCAGGCGCCGGCCGGGCCTGTGGGGGCCCGCTCCGGCGCTTCGCCGTGCCGGGGTGGTTACGGGGTGGTCACGGGCTGACGAGGCCGAACTCGTAGGCCTGGATGACCAGGTGGACGCGGTCGCGGGCGTCGAGTTTGCTGAACAGGCGGGCGACGTGGGCCTTCGCCGTGGCCACGCTGATGACGAGTTCCTCGGCGATCTCCGCGTTGGAGAGGCCTCGCCCGACCAGGATCAGCACCTCGCGTTCGCGTTCGGTGACGCTCGAAGCGACGGGCCGGCGCGAGCCGGAGGCCGGCGCGGGCTGCGGGCGGGCGGCGAACTCGCCGATCAGGCGGCGGGTGACGCTCGGCGCGATGAGGGCGTCCCCGGCGGCGACGACGCGGATGCCGTCGAGGATGGTCTCCAGGGCGAGGTCCTTGACGAGGAACCCGCTCGCGCCGGCGCGCAGCGCACCGTACACGTAGTCGTCGTCGTCGAACGTGGTGAGGACGAGCACCTGGGTGGCCGTGCCAGGGTCGGCGACGATGCGGCGGGTGGCCTCGATGCCGTCGACGCCGGGCATGCGGATGTCCATGACGGCGACGTCCGGGCGCAGCCGGTTGACCAGGTCGACGGCTTCGGCGCCGTCGCCGGCCTCGCCGACCACCTCCAGGTCCGGGGTGTCGGCGATGAGCACGCGCAGGCCGGTGCGGATGAGCGGCTGGTCGTCGACCAGGACGACACGGATCACGGTCCCACCTCCAGGGGGAGCTCCGCGGGGAGCGGCAGTCGGGCGGCGACACGGAAGCCGCCTTCGGGGCGCGGGCCGGCGCTGAACTCGCCGTGCAGCAGGCTGACCCGCTCGCGCATGCCCGCGATGCCGTAGCCGGTGCCCCCGCCTGCGCCGTAGCCGTAGCCGGTGCCGGAGCCGCCGCCCGCGCCCAGGTCGACGACGGTGACGGCGATCCCGTCCGGCCGGTAGTCGACGGTGACGCGGCAGTCCCTCGTCCCGGAGTGCTTGACCACGTTGGTCACCGCCTCCTGGACGATCCGGAAGGCGGCGAGGTCGACGTCGGCCGGCAGGTGGCGCGGCTCGCCGGTGCGGGTGAGCGCGACGCGGACGCCGGCGACCGCGGTGTTCGCCACGAGCCGGTCCAACTCGGCCAGTCCGGGCGCGACTTCGAGCGGCGCGGACTCGCCCTCGCCCTGCCGCAGCGCGCCGAGCATGCGGCGCAGCCCGGCGAGGGTCTCGCGGCTGGTGGTCTCGATGGCGTCGAGTGCGTTACGGGTCTCGCGGGGCTGGGTGTCCATGACGCGCTGGCCCATGCCGGCCTGGATCGCGATGATGCCGATGTTGTGGGCGACCATGTCGTGCAACTCGCGGGCGATGCGCAGCCGTTCGGCGGTGACGGCCTGTTCGGTGGCGCGCCCGCGCAGGGCCTCGGCGTGGCTGCGGCTCTGGTGGACGGTGTTGCCGACGAGCCAGGCGATGGCGACGGTCGCGGCGATGCCTCCGTAGGCCATCGGGTTGATGGGGTGCCCGTTGAGGGCGCCCCAGAGGTACAGCCCCGTGAGCATGGCGACCGGCATCCCGGCGGCACAGAGGGAGACGAGCCGGGTGCGGGTGGCCGCGCAGTAGCCGACGACGGCGTCGGCGATGAGGAATTGGAGGACGCTCGCCTCCGGGGTCCTCCACATGCCGAGGGAGAAGAGGGCGCCCGCGAGCGCCACCGCGGCGGCGGCCAGCGGCAGGCGGACGAGGAACGCGGCGACGGACGTGGTGACCACCGCCGTGACGACGAGCGGCATGTCCTCGGGGTTGCCGTTGTAGGTGAGGAGGTGGCGCAGTTCGTCGGCGCGCGTGAAGAACCGGAAGACGACGATGGCCACCCAGACCGCCGCCACCCACACGCCCGCGGGCAGGCGCCGGAGCAGCGGCGGGCGGGCTTCGATGATCACCGCACGATCGTATCGATCGTCCGTGCGGGGCACATTGGTCCGCGGGCCTAATCCCGGGGGCCTAATCCGGGGGGCCTGATCCGGGGGCCTGATCCGGGGGCCTGATCCGGCGGCCCGTGCGGCGGCTGGGGCGTGTGGAGCGTCAGTCCATTCCGAGGCGGCGGGCGATCGCGGCCGGCAGCGGGTACGGGCGCTCGGGCGGCAGCAGGCGCTGGGCCTGCGCCGCCCGGCCGGCGCGGACCAGGTCGGCGATCCGGTGCACCTGCGGCGTGAGGTCGGTGAGACCGACCACCCACTCCTTGGCGAACGTCCGGATCAGCGAACGGCCCACGCCCACCTGGATGCTGTACTGGTTGAGCGCGCCCCCGCGCAGCGTCCGCTCCGGATCCCACTGGACGTGCACCGCCGCACCCGCGACCTCGTCCGGGTGCGCCGTCGTCAGGACGGCCCGGGACAGCGCCTCCTCCCAGCCCTCCCGGGTGATCCGGACCGCCAGCACCCGCGTCTGGCCGGGCTTGCGGGCCCAGTTGCTCCGGTGCATCAGCCAGCGGAACGACGGCTTGATCCACGTCATCCGGTGGAACGAGAACGGCGCCACGAACCGCCCTGCGGCCAGGGCCGGATCGGCGACGGCTGGGGCGTACGCCTGGTGGACGACGATCGTCCGCTCGTCGTGGTCGGCCCGGATCTCGTACAGCGCGGTCATGCCGAGGCACGTTGCCAGGGCGCGTGGGGTGGCGGCAACGGGATTTGGCGGGTCCGGGTCTCAGCCGGCGGCGGGCTCCGCGACGGGCGCCACCTCGGGCTCCACGGCGTTGGCGGCGGCCTTGGTGCGGAAGGCGGCCAGCGTCTCCGGGCGCACGCCGCAGGCCGGGAGGAAGGCGGCGGCGCCGCCGTGGCGGGTGCGGACGAGGTCGAGGAACACGGCCATCGCCTCCGCCGGGGCCTGCAGCAGCGGGGCCGGGATGTGCAGGTCGGGCCGGTCGTTGAGGGCGGTGCGGTGGCGCTCGGCGAGGCCCGCGAAGATCTGCGGCAGGGCGTCGGCGGTGCGGACGTAGTCGGCGACGATGAGCTCGGCCGGGACGTCCAGCAGGTCGAGCAGCAGCGCGGTGAGCAGGCCGGTGCGGTCCTTGCCGGCCGCGCAGTGCAGCAGGACGGCGCCCGGGCGGGCGGCGGCCTCGACGGCGGCGGCGACGGCCGCCGGGGCGGACTCGGCCATCAGCACGTAGAAGTCGCCGAGGTCGGCGGCGGTGGTCATGGTGCGCATGCGCTCGGCGAGGCCGTCGGTGGCCGGGTTCACCGGGGCCGCGACGACGGCTATCCCGGCGGACTCGGCGGCGGCCCAGTCGGCCGGGTCGGTCTCGGAGCCGTCGCGCAGGTCGACGATGGTGCGGATGTCGCAGGCCCGCAGCTGCTCGACGGTGGCGGCGTCGGCGGCCGGGAACGGCTGGGCGGAGCGGTAGAGCACACCGGGGCGCACCCGCAGGCCCTCGGGGTCGCCGAGGACGGCGGAGTCGCGGAAGTTGACCAGGGACATGCGCGGCCTTTGCCTTTCGGAAGGACATCTAGACGTCTAGATGTGTCGTCCAGATGTCTAACCGCTCCGGGGGGTCGCGGGCAAGCCGCCCACCTCCGGGGCTACCTTCCATGGCACCCCTCGGGGCGGGGAACGTCGAGCCGGGAGCCTTCCTTCATAGGATCGGCCCCGTGGCGACCAACCCTCCCAGCACCCCCCTCTACCGCCGCCTGGCGCGGCAGCTCCAGGAACGGATCGACGCCGGCGCGTACCCGGCCGGCGCCCGGCTGCCCAGCGAACCGGAGCTGAGTGCCGAGTTCGGCGTGAACCGGCTCACCGTCCGGCAGGCGGTCGCGGAACTGGAGCGCGCGGCCGTCGTCGAGATCCGGCGCGGGGTCGGCACCTTCGTCCGGCCGCCGGCGGTGCGCGTCTCGATCACGGTGGACCCGCGCAGCCAGCGCTTCGACCTGGGGAGCGTGCACAGTGCGCTGCCGGGGGGCGGTCCGGAAGGCGGGGACGCGGACAGTTCCCCGGACGGGGAGTTCGTACTGGGCGCCCGGCCGGTGGCCGGCTCGGCGGAGGACGAGGAGGCGGCCCGGCAGCTGGGCCGCGAACCGGACGAGCTGTCGCGCGTCGACACGGTGATCCGCCTCCGCGGACGGGCCCGGGCGGCCTGCAGCTACTGGGTGCCGTTCGGTCCGCTGCCCGAGCAGCTGGTGCGGCCGGGCCGTCCCGGCAACCTCGTGCTCGACCTCGCCCGGGCGGCCGGGATCGAGCTGGAGTACGACTGGCGGGCGTTCGGCGCGATCGGCGCGGACCTCACCGACGCCGACCTGCTGGGCGTCCCCGCCGGCACGCCCCTCCTCGTGCGCGAGGGCATCAGCTGCACCCCGGACGGCACCCCGGCACTGTACGTGCGGCGGCGGATCGACGGCAGCAGCGCGCGGTTCGTCCTGCACTTCCGCGAGCCGGGGCCGGGGCCGGACGCGTCCTGACGATCCTGCTAGGGTTCCGCGCCGGAACCGGCACGGACGACGGACGATAGACGCGAAGCGGGGCGGAACACGATGACGGCGGGGAACGAACCCGGCCCCGGCCCCGGCGTACCCGCCGAACTGGCCGCCGCCTGCACGGACCTGCTGGCCGAGGTCGCCCGCACCGGCCGACTCCCCCGCCGCGCCGAGCTGGAGCACCTGCGCACCCTCGGCGAACACTGCGCCGAAGCCGGGTACGGGCTGCGCGAGGTGGTCGCCCACGGCCTCGCCGCGACCCGCTGCGCCTGGCGCACCCTTCCGGACGTCGCCGCCGCGACCGGCACCGGCGAACTGCGTCGCACCGGCGACGCCGTGCTCGCCGCCACCGAAGCCGCCCTCGCCGCCCTCGGCGAGGGCCACGAGCGCGCCCAGCGCCTGGCTGTCCGCCAGGAGGAAGCTGCCCGGCGGGAGTTCATCGACGACCTCCTCCACGGCCGCACCGACCTCGGCGCCCTGGCCGAACGGGCGGAGCGCTTCGGCCTGCGGCTCGCGGGCGCGTACGTCGTCGCGGCGGCGACGGCCGACGGTCCCGCGGCGGACGTGCACCAGCTGGCGGGCCGGGTCGAACGGGAACTGGTCGGACGCTTCGGCGAACGGGACGTCCTGCTGACCGGCAAGGACGGCCGGCTGGTCTGCATCGCCCCGGAGAGCGAACGCGCCGTGCTGGCGGCCTTCACGGAACTCGCCCTGCGCCCGGGAGCGGGCTATCGCCCGGCGCGGCGCGTGGCGACGGGCCGGCGCCACTCGGGCGCGAGCGGGGTGCTGCGCAGCTACGAGGAGGCGCTGGGGGCGCTGGACTACGCGGAGCGACTCGCCCTGCCGGCGCAGCAGTTGAAGGCGGAGGAACTGCTGGTGTTCCCCGTGCTGATGCGCGACCGCGCAGCCATGGCGGACTTGGTGCGTACGGTCCTCGGCCCGCTGACGGAGGCGAGGGGCGGGGCCCGTCCGCTGCTGGACACGATCGTGGTGCAGTCGGAAACGGCGTACGTCAACGCGGAAGCCGCCCGACGGCTGGGTTTGAGCGTCCGCACCCTGGGCTACCGCCTGGAACGCATCAAGGCCCTGACCGGCTACGACCCGTCCGACGCGCTGCAGCGCTTCACGTTGGAGACGGCGGCGATGGGGGCCCGGCTGCTGAACTGGCCGGAGCAGCCGCTGTAGCGGGGGCTGCGGCGCTTTCGCTCGACCGCAGGGGCGCACCGGCGCCGGGCCGAGGTAGCGCTGGGCGGGCGACGCGCGCGTGCCGGCTCGCGCGCATTTCCGGGTGTCAAAGGGGCGTCAAGATTGCCGGATCCTGGCAATGTGCGGAAGGCCTCCGCGCTGACACGATCTTCGTGGCGCCGAGGTGTGCGGTGCCGCCGGAGCGCGCTCGGGGGCGCGGCCCGCGACGGGGGACGTCGAGGCCGTGGCGGGCAGTCCGGCGGTGCCGGCGGGCCTCGCGCCGGCGGTCGCCGCCGGGTTCGGATCGGCGGCCGTGGGTCGGCGCCCAACAGGGGGCGGCGTCGGCCGCAGTGGGGGTACCGGGCACCGTGTCGGGGGGCACGTGCCGATGGACACCTCAGGAGGAATGCCGGTCACGTCGGTCACGGTGTCGGGGGACACGGTGCCGACGCGACCGGCCACCACGCCCGCCACACGGCTCAGCGGACCCGCAGGCCGTCCGCCCGCCACACGCCACACCGGCCCCACAGGCCGTCCGCCACTTCCCTCACCGCACCCATAGGCCGTCCACCCACCACACGCCACACCGGCCCCACAGGCCGTCCGCCACACCCCTCACCGGACCCATAGGCCGTCCACCCACCACACGCCTCACCGTCCCCGCAGGCCGTCCAGAACCGCCGCCGCCAGCCGCCCCGCGAAGCCCGGCTCGGCCGCCCTGTGCCCGAGCAGCGCCCGCGACTGCACCGGCGCCGCGACGAGTTCGACGGCCAAGGCCGCGTCGGTGCCGGCGGGCAGTTCGCCGCGGTCGACGGCGCGGTGGATCATCACGGCCGCCTGGTCGAGGCGGGCCTGCCAGAACGTCCGCCAGGCCTCCGCCAACGCCGGGTCGTCGGCGCCGAGGACGGCGGCCCGCCCGACGGCGTGGCCGAGCGGGGTGGCGAGGTAGTCGGCCAGGGCGGTCGCGAAGGTGGTCAGGTCGGTGTGGACGTCGCCGGTGTCGGGGACGGGGATGCCCTGATCGCTGGCGGTGCGGAGGGCGTCGAGTACGAGGTTCTCGCGGGTGCCCCAACGCCGGTACACCGTAGTCTCGTTGACGCCCGCGCGGGCTGCGACGTCGGCGATGGTGAGCTTGGCGACGCCGTGTTCGATCACGGCCTCCGCAGCGGCGGCCAGCACGGCCTCGCGGACGCGCGCGGCCCGTCCTCCGGGGCGCCTTCGCACCGGCTCCGGCGACGCCGGCTCTTCCGATTCCATGCCCGCCACCTTAACGCAGGAGCACTTGCCTTAAGGGCCGACCCAGGCGCATAGTCGTTAACGCAAGCCTTCCGGCTTTAAGGACGCATCCCCCCAGGCACGGCAGGAGTCTCGACATGCCCTTCATCTGGCCGCTGGACCCGCAGGACCTGTTCGCCGAGCGCTACCCGCAGATGACCCTCGGCCTCCCCGCCGACGAGGTGGCCGCCGTCCGCGCCGTCGTCACCGAGATGTGGCCCGACCGGCCGGGCGGCTGGGTGCACGAGTGGTCGGCCCTGGCCGAGCGCCACGCCGCCGCCGGGCGGCCGGACCTCGCGGCGCAGGCGTACGGCTGGGCGAAGTTCCCGTCGCTGGCGGACGGGCCGAAGCGCATCGCGCTCGCCCGTCAGGCGGAGCAGTACCGGCTCGCCGCGCCGGCCTTCCCGGTGGAGTTCGAGCGCCGCACGCTCACCGTCCCGTACGGCGGCGGCACCGGCACGACCGACGTCACCGTCCACCTGATGGCCGCCCCCGGCCTGCCCGCCGACGCGCCCGTGCTGCTGGCGAGCGGCGGCGTCGACTCGTGGAAGATGGACCTCCACGGCCTGTGGGTCCGGCTCGCACTGGCCCTGCCGGTGCGCCTGCTGCTGTTCGACCTCCCCGGCACCGGCGAGACCTCGCACCTCCCGATGACCCCGGACGGCGGCGCCGGGGTGATCGCCGGACTGGTGGCGCACGCCCGGTCGATCGGCGGCGGGATGGTCGGCCACTTCGGCATCTCGATGGGCGGCCACTACGCGGCCAGGACGGGGCTCGGCGGCACGGTCGACGCGGCCGTGGTGCTGGGCGGCCCGGTGGAGCGGTCGTTCGCGCGGGGGCGCGGGTTCGCGTTCGGGATGGACGGGATCGTCGGCAACGCGCTGGGCTTCGACGCCCTGCCGAGCACCGCCGAACGGGAGGACGCCTTCGCCGCGTTCGACCTGCGGCCGCTGCTGGACCAGGACGCCAACGGGCCGATGCTGGTCGTCAACGGCGCGGACGACGTGCACGTCCCGCAGCACGACACCCTCGTCTTCACCGGCCGCCGCGCCACCGACGTGCACCTGCTCCCGGGCACCGGGCACTGCGCGATCTCGAAGATGGGCGAGGCCATGGAGCTCATCACGGCCTGGCTGCGGAAGACGATGGTCGAGTGACGGTGAAGTGATGGTCGGCTGATCATCCCTCGATCCGCTCTTCGCACGAACAAGCCCCGTGCGTGGCCCGTGCGTGGCCCGTTCATGCCCGGTACGTGCCCCGTGCGTGGCGCGCGAGTCCGCGCCTCACGCGCGGGGCTAGCTTGTCCGCATGGTCGCTCAGGAACTCGATCTCGCCGGGCTGCGCCGGGTCTACGGGCGCACGGGCAGCCGGCTGTTCTACACCCGGGTCGCCCGCAACGCCCGGCACTGGGGGTGGACCGAACCCGGGCAGTCGAAGTGGCGCCTCTGGCGGGCGCAGCGGCAACTGGAGGACGTGCTGGGCCGCAAGCTCGCGCTCCCAGTGGGGGCGAGGGTGCTGGACGCGGGCGCCGGGGCGGGCGTGGTCGCGCGGGCGATAACCGTCCGATTCGGGCTCGCGGTCACCGGCGTCGACGTACTGGACTTCCACGTCGACACCGCGAACCGGCTGAGCGCCCGCGCGGGGCTGGCCGACCGCACCACCTTCTCGTGCGGCGACTACCACCAACTCCCGTACCCCGACGGCACCTTCGACGGCGCCTACTCGATGGAGACGCTCGTCCACTCCTACGACCCACCGCGCGCCCTCGCCGAGTTCCACCGGGTGCTGCGCCCGGGCGGGCGGCTGGTGCTGCTCGGCCCGATGAGCACCATCCCCCTGGACGAAATGGCCCCGGACGCAAGGGCGTTGCTCGAACCGTACCTGGACGCGATGGTGATGACGGGCGCCAAGGTCTACCACGCCCGGAACCTCCCGCGCCTGCTCGCCGAGGCCGGGTTCGAGGTCGAGGAAGCGCTGGACGCGACGCCGTACTACACGCCCACGACGGAGGCCGTGCACGCGTACTTCCGGCTGCCGTGGGCGGTGCTGCGCCGGTTCGGCGATCCGGCGCGGTGGCTCAACCTCCGGTCCACCGTGGAGATGTACGCGGTGCGGGAATACATCGCCTGGTACGTCCACACCGCCGTCAAGCCGCCCGTCACCGATCCGCCTGCCGCCCGACCTTCGAGGTGAACCGCATGACGAACGCCCCACTGCCGTACCCGAGCGGCTGGTTCTGCGTCGGCCTCGCGCGGGACGTCCCGCCCGGCCGGGTGCGGACGGCCCGCCTGATGGACGAGGACGTCGTGCTGTACCGCACCCGGCGCGGCACGCTGCGCGCGGTGGGGCCGCACTGCCCGCACCTGGGCGCGCACTTCGGGGCGGGCGGGAGCGTCCGGGGCGAGGACCTCGTCTGCCCGTTCCACGGCTTCGCGTTCGGGCCGGACGGCTCGTGCACGGGCGCGCCGGACGGCACCCGGCTGCGGGCCGGGCTCGCGCACCGCCACCTCGCGGAGCGGGACGGCATCCTGTACGTCTGGCGGGGGATCGCCTGCAGCCCCGCCGACGAGCCGCCCACGTGGGAACTGCCGCCGCCGGTCGGGGTGGTACCGCTCGCGTGGTGGCGCGGGGACGTGCTGTCGCACCCGCAGGAGGTCATGGAGAACAGCGTCGACTTCCGGCACGTCTCCGTCCTGCACGGCCTGGACACCCGGGAGACGGCGCCACCGGAGATCGCCGGGCCGCTGTTCACCATCCACCAGCGGACGACCACCCGCTTCCCGGGCCTCGGCGCGGTCAGCCTGGAGCAGCCGGTGGCCCTGGCCGGACTGGGGTCGATGCGGCTCGTGGCCGAACTGCCGGAACTGGGCAGCCGGTTGCGGGTGTGGGTGCTGCCGACACCGGTCGCGCCGTGGCGGACGGTGGTGCGGTTCGCGGTGGCGAGCAGCGTGCCGGTGCCGGCGTCGCTCCCGGTCCCCGGGGTGCTCGGCGCGGCGGCGGACCGGGCGGCGTCGTGGGTGGCGCTGCGGGCGGCCGTGCGGATCATCAAGCAGGACCGCCCGGTGCTCGCCCACAAGCGCTACCTGCCGCAGCCGCGCCTGGTCCCCGGGGAACGCTCGATCGGGCTGTTCCGGCGCTGGGCGCGGCAGTTCTACGGTGAGGAGGAAGCCGGCGGCGCGGCCCGGCCGGAACCGTTCCCCGACGAGGCACAGATCGAACTCGCGGACTGAACCGGCGGACTGACCGGCGGACTGAACCGGCGGACTGACGCGCACCAGTGAATCACCCGGGTTTTATCGCGCCCGCACTGCCGGGCGTCCACTGCGGCGGCGGAGCCACCAGACTCTCCCACACCGGATCCACCACCCCCGGCACCGCCCGCCCGGCCGCCCACCAGAGCTGCACCAGTTCGGCATAGATCGGCACCCCGGCGTCGGCCTCCGGGTTGCCGCCGGGGTGCAGAAACGTTTCCTCGCCCATCGACGAGACGCAATCGGTCACGCCCCGCCCAACGCCCCCACCCCACCGGAGACACGCCCCCACAACCCCTTCACCCCGAAACCCCACCCCAAGTCGCACAGAAAGTCGACGGAGCCGACTTCTCACGTACAGGGGAACAGGGGAACCCCCACGCACAGCTGTCGTCTCTACTCGGGTCGCCGACGCGCGAGGTGGACGATGATGTCGGCGGTGATCTCGACCGTTCCGGGCAGAACGCGCGCGATCGCGTCGAACGCCTGTTGCCGCGTCGATGGCGGCAGTTGGAGATACGCCGAGACGGTCGACAGGTAGCCGAGGTAGTCGGGAGCGCTCATCGTCAAGCGCCGCTCGATGGCGGACTGCCGGACGTCGAGGAACAACGGAGACCGCTGCAGCTCCGTACCCGGCCACTGCATCTCCGCATCCGGAGCGGTCCCGTCGGGAGAGGGGACATCGTCGCTCTCCAGGAACGGCGCCCGTGCCGCACGCACGGACTCCTCGACCGCCGGATCGGCCAGCTGAACCGGCCCACCGAACGAGCCGAAGACGCCCCCCGGCTCCAGCAGCGCGGCCACCCTCGACCACCGACCTTCAGGGTGTGTCCAGTGCAGGGCCGCCGCCGCATAGACCAACCCGTAGGTCTCACCCGGCCGCAGTTCCTCGAACGCAGCCCGCACGGTTGTGACGTTCGCCGGCACGGCCTTGTTCAGCTCGGCGAGCATGGCCGCATCGGGCTCCGTCGCCGTGACCGCGACCCCATGCGAGGCGAACAGGCGGGTCGCCTTGCCTGTCCCCGCACCGATCTCCAGCGCCGTCCGAACCGGTCGCCCCGCGTACGTCATCACCAAGTCGAAGAGCTCGTCGGGATACCCCGGCCGGAACGTTTCGTAGGCGTGCGCAATCGCACCGAAGCTCTGAGCACGAGCAGACATGCCGAGCATCCTGTCACGACACAGGAAGTCGGACAGGCCGACTTCTCGCGCGTAGTAGGCCTACGACCTGGCTCGGGCTGCGGCCAGGAGGGCGGGGACGGTGGGCAGTTTTACGCGGGGGCGGCCCTCTGCCTCGCCTCGGGTGCGTTCGATTCGGTCGATGGCTCGTAGTTCCTTCAGGCCCATCGTGTCGGGGCGCCGCGAGCGGATGAGGCGGTCGAGGTCTCGGCGGGTTGCGGTGGGGGTGGGGAGGGTGCGGGCAGTGGCGTCGTCGAGGAGGGCGTTCACCGTCTCGCGGGCGCAGGCGCGGTTGGCGCCGATGCCGCCGGACGGGCCGCGTTTGGCCCAGCCGACGACGTAGGTGCCGGGGAGGCCGTCGACGCGGCCCCCGTGGTGCGCGACCGTCTCCGCCGTCTCGTCGAACGGGAGGCCGGGCAGCGGGACGCCCCGGTGGCCGATGGAGCGTACGACCAGGCCCGCCCGGATCACGTCCCCGTCCCCGACCACGACGCCCGTCACGCCGCCCTCGTCCCCGGTCAGGGCCGTGGGAGGCGAGAAGAAGCGGAGGACGATGCGGCGGCCCGAGCCTTCGGGCTCCGCCGAGCCGTCGAAGCGCACCAGCGGCAGCCCCTCAAGCAACGGGGAAGCGGGAGTAGAGGAAGTAGAGGAGTCCACCACCACCTCCACCCCCGGCAGTTGGCGCAGCGCGAGGAACTCGGACCGCGTCCACGCCGCCTCCGCCGGTCCGCGTCGCGCGAGCAGGACGACCTCCCGCACCCGGCTGCCGCGCAGCGCCGCGAGCGCGTGGTCGGCGATGTCGGTGGTGGCGAGCCGGTCGGGGTCGGTGAGCAGAATGCGCGCGATGTCGACGGCGACGTTCCCGTTGCCGATGACGACGACGCGGTCAGCGCGGTCCAGCGACACCGCGTCCGCCGGCACGGTCGGTTCTGCGTTGTACCAGCGCACGAAGGTGGTGGCGGGCAGGCTGCCGGGCAGGTCCTCGCCGGGGATGCCGAGCCGCCGGTCGGCCGCCGCCCCCACGGCGTACACGACCGCGTGGTGGTGGGCGGCGAGTTCGTCGTGGGTGACGTCCGTCCCGGCCTCGACGTTGAGGTACATCCGCAGCCGCGGGTCGTGGAAGACGCCGGCGAAGCTCTCCGCGATGCGCTTGGTGGACTGGTGGTCGGGCGCGACGCCGTGCCGCAGGAGGCCGCCGGTGACGGGCAGCCGGTCGAGCATGGTGATCTCGGCGCCGGTGGTGCGCAGGAGTTCCTGCGCGGTGTACCCGGCGGACGGCCCGGTGCCGACGACGGCGACCCGCAGGGGCCCCAGGCCGTCGGGCAGGCTGCGGGGGAAGGTGGGCGCGCCCCACGCGTGGTCGTTGGGGTTTTCGCGGTACCAGTCCCGGTTGAGCTCGCCGAACACGGTGTCGGGCCCGCGCAGCCGGTCGACGGGGAAGACCGCGTCGACCGGGCAGGCGTCCGCGCACGCGCCGCAGTCGATGCACGCCGCCGGGTCGATGTACAGCATGTCGGTCGTGCCGAACTCCGGTTCGTCCGGGGTCGGGTGGATGCAGTTGACCGGGCAGACGGACACGCAGGAGGCGTCGTTGCAGCAGGTGCGGGTGATCGCGTAGGCCATGGCGGGGAGCGGATCCTAACGGGGAGCGGGTCCTAAGGGGTCAGAGCATGTCGATGCGCCGGTAGATGGCCGCCGAGCGCTGCGTGAGGAGTCCGGTCTCGGCGAGGAAGGCCATCAGGTGCCGGGAGCTGGTGCGCATCATGGCCTTGCGGTGCTCGTTGCCCCGCACCTCGGCGAGCGCCCGGGCGACGTCGAGCCCGGCGGCCTTGTACACCCCGGGGTGCACCATGCTGGTGACGATGACGTACGCGCCCATGGCGATGCCCGTCGCGGAGGTGCGCCGTCGGGCGGGGCTCGCGTGCCGCATGCGTTCGCGGATCTCCTGGCGCGCGAACTTCATGTGCCGCGATTCCTCGACGACGTGGATGCGGGAGGTGCCGCGGACGATGTCCAGGACGTTCTCGCCGCGCATCCAGTCGCGCTGCATGACGTCGAGCACCTCCTCGGCCACGAGGATGCCGCCGTAGGCGAGTTCGCCCTTCGCGAGCGACTTGAAGGCGCGGCCGGCGTGCGCGACCACCTTGTTCGGACGGTACGCGGGCACGCCCATCTTCTTGCAGGCGCGAGCGAACATGATCGAGTGCCGGCACTCGTCGGCGATCTCGGTGAGCGCGAACTGGAACGCCGAGCTGGCGGGGTTCTTGAGGTACTGGTCGCGGAGCACCATCTGCTGGAGGATCATCTCGAACCAGATCCCGGTGTTCATGATCGAGCAGACCTCGTGCCGGGTGAGGGTCACCCGCTGCCGCTCGGTCATCTCGTCCCACAGCCGGGTGCCGTAGAGCGTGCTCCACTCCGGGTTGAGGCCGTAGTGCTCGTCGGGGAGGGGGGCGTCCCAGTCGATCTCGGTCGACGGGTCGTACGAGAGCAGGGCGGCCGACTCCAGCAGCCGCTTCGAGACATCGTCGTCGTCGGCGGTGTGCTGGTCGTCGTTCCGCCGCGCCGCCGGGTCGGTGAGAGCCATGGCTGCCTCCAGATGTGCCCTGCGGGTTCCCGCAGACCCTCTTATTAGACGGACAGTACAATAAGAGCCCGCCGCCGAGAACCCCCCGTGCAGCGGGCAGGGGCGCACGGCGAAAGGCCCGCGCCCCGGGAGCGAATCCCGGGGCGCGGGCCCGTCGTACGACACGACCTACTGCGGCACCTACCGCAGCGCCTTCCGTAGCACCTACCTCAGCGCCTTCCGCAGCGCCTCCGCCGCCTCCGCCGTCGCCTCGCGGAACCGGTGGCCGATCCCGATGTAGTTGGCGTACCCGTGGATCAGGTCCGGCTGCCGGCTCAGCTCCACCGCGACCCCCGCCGCCCGCAGCGCCTCCGCGTACGCCTCGCCCTCGTCGCGCAGCGGGTCGAAGCCCGCCGTGCCGACGTACGCGGGCGGCAGTCCGGCCAGGTCGGCGGCGCGCAGCGGCGAGATGCCCGGGTCGGCCCGGTCGACCGGCTCGGGGGCGTAGTGGTCCGCGAACCAGTCCATGTCGGCGCTGGTGAGGAAGAAGCCGTCGGCGAAGAGCTCCCGGGACGGCCGGCGGACGGACGCGTCGGTCGTCGGGTACAGGAGCAGTTGGAAGACGGGTGCGGGCCCGCCCCGGCGCACGGCCCGCTGCGCGGCGACGGCGGCGATGTTGCCGCCCGCACTGTCGCCGCCGACGGCTATCCGCTCCGGGTCCGCGCCGAGGTCGCCCGCCTTGGCGAGCGCGAAGTCCACGGCGGCGAGGGCGTCGTCGGCCGCCGCCGGGTAGGTGTGCTCGGGCGCCAGGCGGTACTCCACCGACAGCACCCGCACCCCGGCGCGGCGCGCGAGGAACCGCGAGACGTGGTCGTGGCTCGCCCGGGAGCCCACCACCCAGCCGCCGCCGTGGAAGAACACGAGCAGCCCGGACCGCTCCCCCACCCCGGCCGGGCTGTACAGCGTCGCCGCCAACTCGCCGCCGCCCGAAGGGATCCCGACCTCCCGGACGGCCACGGATCCGATCGTCGGCCCGCCCACCAGGTATCGCCCGTACTCGATCGCGGCCCGCGAGGGCCCGACCCCGCCCGGCATGACGAGCGCCACCTTCGACAGCCGCTGCAGCTTGAGGATCAGCTGCGCGTCCAGGGCGAGCTTCTGCCCGTCCCGCACGACCGGCGCCCCCGCGATCGCCCGCCGCACCGCCTCCGGCAGCGCGTACGCGCCCCGGACGACGGCGGCCTGGATCCGGACGGGGAGTGGAATCGACATCTCTGCCTCCTGGGCGGCTCTCCTGGGGAGCCCCCATGATGGGGCCGCCCGCCGGTCGGCGGAACCCCGCCTCGACGCCGGCCCGGGCGGGCGCGAGCGCCGGAGCGGCCGCAAGTTGGCACGGCGGTGGCGGCGGGGATGACTGCGGCAGGACATCCGAGCTAGTGTGGATGTCATGCCGGCAGCCTACGAGGACGTGTCCTTCAGCGAACTGCTCCACCACCCGGCGGCCACTGCCCGCCGCCTCGAAAGAGTTCGCGCCCTGCGACTGCGCAGACGCGATGCCGGGGACCTCGCGCTGACCCGGGCCGACCAACTGGAGCAGGACTCCACCGTGGTCGACTTCACCGCCCGCCTGCTCGCCGGGCTCATCCGCACCGAGAACACCGCCGCGCTACGCCAAGTGCTGCCCGACGCCCTGCCGTGGTCGGTGTTCCTGCCGGAGGACGACGTCGAGACGATGCTCACCGAGATCGCCGACACGGCACGCGGAGCCGCCGCCCTGGAGAACCTGGCCCCGGTGGCGCTGCTGCTGGCCCAGTGGCGGCACAGCGCGGAAATCCACGCCGACCCCGCCCTGCACGCCGCCCTCACCCGCGAGCCCGAGGGCGATCTCGGCGCGGCCCCGGAGCCCGAGGGCGAGGGCGAGGCCGGTAAACGACGGCGCCGGTGACGCCCGTACTTCACAAGCACCCTTCACAAGCGCCGAGGCGAAGTTCAGGCCCGCCTCACTCCCCGGCGAGCCCGCGCGAAAGATCGGCGAGGCCGACTTCTCGCACCGACCACGCGAAGGATCGGTGAGGTCGACCTATCGCGCCGACCAGGTACCGGGACACCCGGCCGGCACGGCGTCCGGCTCCACGTCCGCAGCGGAACCGACGACGTCAGGGCTGGCCCACCACCCCCGCTACCGGAACGCCCCCGCGTTGCGCTGCGCCCACGCCGCGAAGGGGTGGGCCGGGCGGCCGAGGACACGGGGGACGTCGGGGCTGACGCGCTGCTCCTCGGGAGTCGGGGCACCCAGGATCGCCAGTGTGCCCTCGGCGACGGGGGCGGGGACGAATGCGGACAGTTGGGCGTGGGCCTCCTCGCGGGTCTGCTCCTCGAAGCGGACGGGCTCGCCGATCGCGTCCGCGATGGCAGCGGCCCGTTCGCGCGGGGTGGTCGGGGCGGGGCCGGTCAGGATGTAGGTGGCGCCGTGGCGATCGGGCTCGCGGAGGGTGATGGCGGCGACGGCGGCCACGTCGTCGGGGTCGACGAAGGGGAGGCCGACGTCTCCGAAGGGTGCCGCGGCGGTGCGGTGGGCACGGACGGACTCGACCCACGCGTACGCGTTGGACGCGAGGCCGCCCGATCGCAGCACCGTCCACTCCAATCCGCTTGCGGCGACCGCGGCTTCGAAGCGGGCCGCGTGCTCGTACGACTCCGGCCGGGTGCCGACGCCCTGGGACGAAACCAGGACGACCCTCCGCACGCCGGCCGCCTTCGCCTCGTCGAGCAGCTGCTCCGGGTGCTCCCCCGCCACCAGCAGGAACAGGGCCTCGGCACCTTCCAGCGCCGGCCGGACGGCGGACGGTTCGGCGAGGTCGGCGGCGATGTGCCGGACACCGGGCGGGAGTTGGCCCGCGGCGGGGGCCCGGCGCGAGAGGGCCGTCACCCGCTCCCCCGCTTCGACGAGTTGCCGCACGAGCGCGCTGCCGACGTTTCCGGTGGCTCCGGTGACGACGATCATGATCTTCCCCCTGGAGTTAGTTAGTTGACTGACTCGGATGTGAAGACCATAGCGCCGGCCCGCCACGGTTGTCTATAGTCAGTCGGGTGACTGACTCACGAGCCGCCACCGCCGCCGCCAAGCGCCGCCGCCTCACCGCGGCCGCCGCGACGGTCCTGCACCAGAAGGGCGTCGAGCGCACCTCGATCGCCGACATCGCCCAGGCCGCCGGCGTGCCGGTGGGCAACGTGTACTACTACTTCAAGACCAAGGACGACCTCGTCGAGGCCGCCCTGACCGAGCACACCGCGACCCTCGACGCCCTCACCGCCGAGCTCGACCGGCTGCCCGACCCCCGCGCCCGACTCCAGGGCCTCGTCGCAGCCTGGGTCGCCCAGCGCGACACCGCCGCCCGCTACGGCTGTCCCATCGGCACCCTCGCCGCCGAGGTCGACAAGCGCGACCCGGGCGGCCTGGACGAATCCGCGGCCCGCGCGGTCCGCAGGCTGCTGGGCTGGGCGGCGGAGCAGTTCCGCGAACTGGGCACGGAGGACCCGGACGGCCACGCGCTGACCCTCGTCGCCGGCTACCAGGGCATGTCGCTCCTCGCCAACGCCCTGCGCGAGCCCGGCGTCATGGCGCGCGAGGGCGACCGCCTGCTCGCTTGGCTCGACTCCCTCTGACGCCGGAGGCCACACCCATGGACGAGACTTCGCCCTGCTCGACGCCGCCACCGGCCGAGGCCACACCCATGGACGAGATCGAGGCCCGCTTCACCGCCCTCCTCGACGGCCGCCTCACCCGGGAGGCGGCGGACGAGTGGGCCATGCAGCAGCTACAACTCGACAACGACATCGACGAGTTGACCGACTGGGCCCTCGACCTGCTCGCGGGAATCGACCTCCGCCACGGCCCCGGCGCCCCCTACCTCCACGACGACGCGCAGATCAGCGGCTGGCTCGACGAACTGAGGGCCCGCCGAGCGACGTCATGACGCCACCCGGCGGGCCCTCCCCGCCAGGTACCGCCGCTCGGGGGCGCTGGCCGTACGGGCCGCAGCTTCGCGGTAGGCCTTGGCCGCCTCCCCCAACTCCCCCCGCAGCTCCAGCAGATGCCCGCGCACCGCGAACAGCCGGTGGTGCCGCGCCAGCCGCCGGTCGGCCTCCAGCTCCGCGAGCAGCGCGAGCCCGGCCGCAGGCCCGTGCACCATCGCCACCGCCACCGCCCGGTTGAGCGCGACCACCGGGTTCGCGTCGTACTGCAGCAACAGGTCGTACAGCGCCAGGACTTGTGCCCAGTCGGTGTCCTCCGCCCGCGCCGCCTCGCTGTGCACGGCCGCGATCGCCGCCTGCAACTGGTACGGCCCGGGCTGCCCTCCCGGCAGCGTCCGCTCCAGCAACTCCACGCCCTCAGCGATGAGTTTGCGATTCCACGCCTCCCGGTCCTGCTCCGCGAGCGGCACCAGCTCCCCCGCCGGTCCCGTGCGCGCCGGCCGACGGGCGTCGGTGAGGAGCATGAGGGCGAGCAGTCCGGCCGTCTCGGCGTCGTCGGGGGCGAGCCGCAGGAGCAGCCGGGTGAGGCGGATGGCCTCGCCGGACAGCTGCGGCGCGGTCAGCTCGTCGCCCGTACTCGCGCTGTACCCCTCGTTGAAGATCAGGTACAGCACGTGCCTGACGTCGGCGAGACGAACCGAACTCTCCTCCAGGGCAAGGCCTTTGAGCGTCTGCTTCGCCCGGCTGATCCGCTGCGCCATCGTCGCCTCCGGCACGAGGAACGCGGCGGCGATCTGCGCCGTGCTCAGGCCGCCGACCGCCCGCAGGGTGAGCGCGATGCGGCTCGGCGCGGAGAGCGCCGGGTGGCAGCAGAGGAAGAGGAGCGCGAGCGAGTCGTCCCGGTCCGGGACGGGCGACGCCACGTCGGCGGCGTGCGCGAGGAGGGCGGACTGCGGAGTCGCGAGCGCCAGCGCCTCCTCCCTCCGCCGGCGCGCCGAGTCGCTGCGCACCTGGTCGACGAGCCGCCGCGACGCGACGGTCAGCAGCCAGCCGCCCGGGTTCGCCGGGAGGCCGTCCTCCGCCCACTGCAACGCGGCGGCCAACAACGCCTCCTGTACGGCGTCCTCGCACGCGTCGAACGCCGCCCCGCCGTGCCGCCGCACGAGCACGCCGAGGACCTGCGGCGCCAGCTCGCGCAGCAGGTCCTCGGCGTCCGGGCTCAGCAGGCTCACGCGTCCGCCGCGTTCGACGGCGACTCGTGCAGGATCGGCCACAGCTCCACCGGGTCGACGTCCGCGAACGGGAAGTCGGCGGCGATCTCCTGGGCGCGCTCCAGGTTCTCGCAGTCGAGGAGGTAGAAGCTGGCCAGGTACTCCTTGGTCTCCAGGTACGGCCCGTCGGTGACGACCGCCGCGCCGTCCGTCCGCCGCACCAGCTGGGCGGCGGCAGCGTCGGCCAGGCCGTACGCGCCGAGGAGTTCGCCCGTGGCACGGTACTTGGTGTTGAACGCCTCGACCTTGGCGATGGCGGCCGGCCACTCCTCGGCGGGGAAGGCGTTCCACTTCTCCTGGTTGCCGTAGATCATCGCGATGTACTTCATGGTGACGAGTGTCCTCTCGGTGCCTCGTGCGCCGCCGTCGGCGCCCTGTCACCCATCAGTCGGAGCCGCTCCCGGGCCCTCTACATCGGCGGGCAAGAATTCTTCGCCCGAATCCACGGTCAGTGGCGCTTGGTAGGTTCCCGCGCATGGCTGACTTCACCAATCGCCGCCCGATCACGTCGGCGGATGCACTCACCCCGGTCCAGGCGGCGCAGGTCGCCCTGAGCGGCAGGCTCTACGACGGCGAGGACCTGCCGGCCGAGCGGCGGCTGGCCAACGACGGCGACGACGAGGCGGTGCTGTACTCCTGCGAGCTCTGGGACGTGGCGGCCGACGGAGCGCTGCTCTACGAGGCCTGGTTCTACCAGGTGGACAGCGGTTCGATCTTCCTGGCCGGGACGACGGAGGTGGTCGCGGAGATCATCCAGTTCGGGCTCGAATGCGACGACCCCGAGCGGCGACTGGAGCTCGGCACGGCAATGGTCCGGGCGGGCCTGCTGCCCCCGTCGGACTCGGCCTACCAGGAGTTCCGCGAGGCTGCCGGACAGTGAGAAAAGGCCGGTGGGCCCGACGTCCAGGACGTCGAGCCCACCGGCCAATCTGTTCCGAAGACGTCCCGCATCCGCGCGGCGGCCTCACCACGCCCTGTCGGTCGCGAGCAGCGTGGTGGCCCACTCCGGCATCGGCCGGTGCTGCTCGTTGCGGGTGGACATGCGCTCCCACTCGTAGTCGCCCACCACCCAGTTGTGGATGGTCTCGGTGTAGCCGGCCACGGCGCTGCGCTGGTGGTCGTCCAGCGCCTGGAGCAGGCGGGGCAGGGCTCGTTCCTCCAGCGCCACGATCCGGGCGACCTTGTCCTCCGCGAACGCCGAGGCGCGTTCCACGGCTTGCTGCCGTGTGCAGGAGTAGGCCCGTTCCACGATGTGGATGGTGTTGTGCAGGCCGTCCACGTCCTCATGGGGCAGGGACATGGAGTCGTTGCGGATCGCGACCAGGTCCGCGCCCAGTTGCCGCATCCGAGCCAGGGCCGGGTGGTGCCACAGGTGGGCGGGCAACTCGGTGCCGCCCCACACCTCCGCCAGGTCGTGCAGGCCGAAGGCGCAGCTGGTCTCCGCGCGGAACGCGAAGTAGGACTCCAGATCGGTGTAGGCGTACCCGGCCCTTCGGTCGAGGGCCTCGGTGACCTGGGAGGAGAAGTACGACGACCAGTGGTAGCGCACCCGTTCGCGCAGCGGCGCCGACATCCCGCGGGTCATCCGTCCCCACAGGTCGGCGAACGCCGTGATGGTGGGGCACCTCATCCCCGTCGGCACCGGCTCGCCGTGCAGAACCGCGATCAACGTCCTGGCGATGCCCGCGACCTCCCGGGGACTGCGCCCGATGCCGCCGTCGAGCTGGTCGTCGAACGGCAGGAAGTACCAGCCCATCATCTGTGCGGCCGTCGCACAGTCCTCGGCCGTGGCGTGGGGGTAGAACCAGCCGGCGACCTCGGTCAGCCGCCAGGCGGTGAAGTCGTCCACCGACTCCCGGTCGCGCAACAGCCCGAACGCCTGCAGCCAGTCGACGGCAGCCGCTCGCGCCTGGTCCACATGCGGATTGTCCTGAAGCGGCCACGGCGTGGTGAAGTCCGCGCCATATCTGACGGTCATCCGATCCTCCTTCAAGGCGGTGGTCAGACCGTGCCCACCGGGGTGATCGCCCATCCACCCGGCGGATGGCATCACTGGGGCGCGAGGGGGCGCAGGCGACACGCGAGCACGCCCCTGCTCCGGCAGCGACCAGCCACCACAGAACGACAAAACGGCCGGTTGATCCGAAGATCAACCGGCCGTTCTCTGTGGGGCACCGACGAAACTCACTGACCAGGGCACTTGCGAGCATCAAGCCGGAGTGTTCCCACGCTGAACGTGATCCATCGATGTCGTTCTCGGTCGATGACCCCGCCCTCCGGCTTCCGCATCAGCGGATCGGATGTCACGTCAGTCTCCGACGGTGATCTTGGAGAAGAAGGCATCGGTGGTATTCGTGGCCAGGGGCTTGGCCACCAGGAAGGCGTCCGCGAAGCCCTCCGATGTCGGAGCAAGACCCTGCACGTAGTCGCCGAGGTTCGGTTTGTTACCGGGGCCTTGGACCAGCGCTGTGCTCAGGTCGAAGGGGCCGGCGACGTGGGTCTCCGACCAAGTCCTGCCACCGTCATCCGACTGCCGGAACCACAGGTCGGTGTTGCACGGCGATACGTCGACCGAGCTGCAGCCACGGCGGGTGTCGTAGAACATCACCCCGACGGTTCCGTCCTCGCCCACCGAAACACTGGGCGGCATGATCGAGTTGGGGCCGCCACCGGGGATCGGCGGCCCGCCCGTCGTGGCCACGGGCGCCGGCTGGCTCCAGATCACCGCGTCACGGGATTTGGAGAAGACGTAACTGGAGGTCGAATTCTGCTGATCGGCGGTCTGCCAGGCCACGTAGATTGTGCCGTCCTTGGAGACATCCGCGCTGGCGAGCAGTCGATGGTTGGGATCCGCCAGCGCAATGGTCGCAGGAGGTGTCCAGGCCACGCCGTTGAGGAAGGCGGTCGGGGAAGTGGTCGCCAGCAGCGCCGTCGGGTTCTCGATCGTGCTGAGGACTGCGAGGAGCCTGCCGTCGGGGAGCACCAGAAGCTGGTTCGGAACCACGCCGGCACCCGGGATCGGCGTCGGCTGCGCCGACCAGGTCCTGCCACCATCGGTGGTAACCGACACGAACGTGTTGAACGTGGTGACCGCGTCGAACCACGCCACGTAGGCCTTGCCGGGCTTGTTCGGGTCCGCGACGACGGTCGACTTGTTGTGGACCGCAGGCCTGATCTGACCGTCCACGAGCGTCGGGGCCGACCAGGTGCGACCGTCCGTGGACGTGCTGACGACTGCCCAGCCAGGTGAGATGTCCCCGAGGCATTGCATCGGCAGGCAAATGTTCGGGAACAGTTCGGCCACGAGGTAGAGCGTGCCGTCGGGCCCGAAGGAGAGCCATTCGTCGTTCGCGAATGGGAACGGCGACTGCAGGCCGGGAAGGCTGTTCGTGCAGTCCGTCAGGTTGGGAACGACCTTGTTGGTCCAGGTCTGCCCGCCGTCCAGAGACGACGCCGCGACGATCGCGCGGGCCCCGGTCGGGATCCAGGCCATCACCAGGTTGTTCGGATTGGTCGGATTGATGACGAAGGACGACTCATGGGGCCGCTCGGGTGGGGGATTCAGCTGGTCGGCGGCGGAATAGCAGCCAATCGGGAGAGGGTCGGGACCGTTGGAGACCAGCACGGGGGGACCGGCGACGGCGACGTCGGCCGGAGCCGCCGCCCGGTGAGGCACTACCGGTGCGGCCGAGGCGGAAACAGGGAAGAGTGACGCGACAGCGGCGAGTGCCAGGGTGGCGATGGCGGCGTATCCGGAGCGTCGACGTCGCGCGGTGGTGTGTGCGTTCAACGGCGCAGTCTCTCTCACGTGGCCGACGGGCAGGCCCGCCAGCAGACTTGGGGCGACGGCCCGTACGAAGTCCGCCGGGACCGTACCGTTCAGGTACCCGGTCAGCCCGCTCTCGCGTCTCGCGAGCCAGTCCGCAGCCGACCTTCATGTCGCCGCCCGCTTTGTGCCAGGCAACGTGGCCAGCTGATCACCGCGACCTGTGCGAGGCAATCCACGCCAGCCATACGAGGGAGCCGCCGTCACCCGAAGTGGTCATGCCCGGACCGGCCAGGGCACCGCCTCGGACAGCCTCGGAGCAGCCACGGCGCCACCCCAAACCGAGAAGGTGTCCCTCCCCGCGACTTTCGTCACTACGAGAGTCCCTGATCAGCGACTGTACGAGCGACGAGCGGAGCGCCCCGATCCTCGCCTGCCACTCGCCGATCCCGCCCCCAGTCCCGCCGGTCCAGCGAAGATCTGCACCCAGCACACCATCACGATCGCTCCCGAGGCCGGAGCACAAACGCCGAAACGGCGCTTCCCTCAGCAACTTTCGTCACTGTGGGAAGCACCGTTTCGTCGGTACTTCTCTGTGGCGAGCCGACACAATTCGTTGACCTGCGACGACGCCCGGTCATCCCGATGGCGGTTCCCGCCGACTTGGAGATCATTTCCCGCGGCCGTGAACGGCGCCCGAGACGGGACGGCATATGGGGTCGCGGGTGATGCCGCCTTGCGCGCAGCACGGCGGAGTATCGCCGGCACATCGAGGGTCCTGGGGCAACAGCGACTGCACCTTAGCCGGCGGCACGCTCTGCGTACTGGCATGTGGGACGGGCCCGCGGCACTGGGTGTGTCGCGGGCCCGGTGGGCTGGGGCAGGGGTGGTGGTCAGGCGGTGTTGAGGGACATGGCCCAGCGCTGGTTGGCGTGTCCGCTGGCACAGTCCCAAATGTCCGGGTTGGTGCCGTTGGCATCGTTCCAGTTGGGGAGTTCGATGCAGCGCTTGGCGGTGGGGTTGTAGAGCGTTCCGTCGGCCCCGAGGGTCCAGACCTGGCCGGTTGTGCCGTTGCAGTCGAGGATGACGATCGGCGTTCCGTTGGCGGTGCCGTTGTCCTTGGTGGAGACGCAGCGTCCGTTGGTGCGCAGGGTGCCGTCGCCGGCGAAGGTGAACTTCTGGCTGGCGCCGTTCCAGCAGTTGTAGAGGGTCAGGTTGGCTCCGTTGGCTCCGCCCCAGTTGTCCAGGCACCGGTTGGGGTTCTGGACGGAACTGATGCTGTAGCTGGTGGGGTTCGGGGCGGGCATGGTGCGGGGAGCGCCGAAAGCGGGGAGCCCGGCGACCGGTGCAGTCCCGAGGTACTGCGTGAAGGTGCCGTTGGTGTCGACCGTGATCAGGTCGGGGTTGCCGTCACCGTTGATGTCACCCGGCGAGTCGACGGTCGGGTAGGCCGTCGCGCTCGCCCCGATCGGCAGGATCGCCCGGGCGGTCGGGCTGGTCCACTGCTGGCTCACGTTGTTGTTCAGGCAGTCCCAGAGGATCAGGTGGTTGCCGGGGTCGTTCTTTCCGCCGGGGACGGCGAGGCAGCGGCCGGACTGGGGGTTCTGAAGGGTGCCGGGGTAGGGGCCGTCGGTCCACTTCTGGTTGCCTGCGTTGTTGCAGTCCCAGAGCTCGATGGTGCTTCCGTTGTAGGTGGTGCCGCCGGTGACGTCGAGACACTTGCCGAGGACATGCAGGGTGCCGTCGGTGCCGCGGGTGAGGGCCTGGCCGTTACCGCCGTTGCAGTTCCACAGCTGGGCGACGGTACCGTTGTCAGTGTGGCCGAAGTTGATGTCGGCGCACATGTTCGCGCCGGTGGTGTCGGTGACGGCGGATGCGAGTGCCCGGCGGGTCGGTGCGTGAAGGGACTTCGCCATGGGAACGCCGTCGGCGGTGAGAGGCAGTGGGAAGGTGCTGACGGCTCCGGTGACGCTGTCGCGCACCCAGAGCGCCGGGCTGTTTCCGATCACCCCGGGAGACAGGAGCGTGAAGCCGCTCCAGTCCTCATTGTCGGCTCCGAGCTCGATCCCGGTGCCGAGGCTGCATCCGGCGACCGGATTGCCGGAGTACCAGCGCAGGTGACCCAGCTCGACGGTGATCAGGTTGGGCCGGCTCTGGCTTGTGGGCGTTGCGCTGAGCGCGGTCAGCTGGGTGATGTTGTTCCAGGTGCTGTCGACGCCCTTGGCGCAGCCGTCATTGTTGCCGATCTGGACGATGCCGGGACGGATGCTGAAGTGTCCGGGCTGGCCGCCGTTGATGGCGTCGTTCTTGTAGATGAAGAGTTGCTTGGTGTTCTTGTTGTAGGCGAACAGGTCGTCGACGCTGTTGGCGGTGAGTGAACCGCGGTGGGCGATCAGGTAGTTGTTCCAGCTGTCCCCGCCCGGGTTGTCGGCCCTGGGGGTCTGGAGCTTGGTGGAGGCCGTGCCCGGGGTGGAGGTAAAGTCGCTGTTGCCCGGCAGCAGGGTCAGTGAGCCGTCGGAGGCGGGGACAAGGTAGTCGGGGGTGCCGTCGCCGTCGACGTCGCCGGCGACGACCTTGGTTGCGGGGTTCCAGGGGGCGTAGAAGTCGTACGTGGAGGCGGCGGGCTGGGTGTTGCCCGCGGTGTCGACGGCGCGGACGTAGAGGCGGTGGGTGCCCCACTGGTCCGGGTTGAGGTTGATGCTGATATCGGCGTGCGCCGTGCCGTTGCCGTCCTGGATGGCCTGGACGGGCGGGTTGGTGAACGTGGCGTTGTCGTCAAGGGAGTACTGGAACACGCTGACACCGCTCGCGAGGCAGCTGCCGCGGGTACAGCCGGCGGGCGTCGGGTCGGTGCTGGTCACCCGGATCGTGGTGTTCTTGTCCCCGGCGTGGCCGGTGGGCTTGAGACCGCTTCCGATCGGCGGAAAGACCGTCGAGGGGGCGATGTATGCCTGGGTGGGCGGGGTGAGGTCGACGTTGAAGTAGCAGAACGCGGTGCCGGGGCTGGTCATCAGGCCGTCGCTGGTCGATGCGTCCCAGCCGTACTGGTGGCCGTCCGCGAGCGTGAAGCCGATGTTGGCGTTGCCCCAGCCCGAGCCGTTGATGGTCTGGCTGGACGGCCAGCTCACGGTGGCGGGGCTCCCGGCGGAGTCGGCGGTCATGTTGTCCCACATGTGGAAGCCGACCGTGACGTTGGTGCCGGGCATGGAGGTGGAGCCCCATGCGTGCAGGGTGACGTCGGAGGCGCCGTTGCCGAGCGGCACGGTCCGGCCGATCCACCCCGGCTGGCCGGTGCCGCACGCGGCCCCACCGGGGTTGGTCGAGTCGGGCGTGGTGTACATGGAGTCGGGGGTCTTCGGCGGCACGTCGTACGTGGCGATGACGTACGGGTTGGTGCCGAACCGCATGAAGTTGTTGTTGCTGAGCGAGTTGGTCTCGTCGCCGAACAGGCCGACGGTCCACACGGTGATGCCTGCCGAAGCGACCGAGCGCATCGCGCCGGTGACGTCGAACGGGACGGTCTGCCAGCCGCACGGGCTGCCCGCGCCTAGGGGCGATTTGGTGTCGATGTCCTGGTAGACGGACGGCTGGCTGTTCCAGTCGGTGCCGGAGCCGATGGCGTCGCGCATCCACTTGAGGGTGACGGGTGCCTGGATGGTGCAGTCCCCGCGGGAGGCGTAGGTCTCGGTGACGTACATCTTCGCGTCGTTGATGTACATCTGGGGCGTGACGGCGCTGGTGTTGAGCTCGAAGAACGCGCGTTCCATGCCGTAGCAGTTGGTCTTGTAGTGCTGGAAACCGGCGCCCTGGCCGTTGTCCTGTGCGACGTCGTACTGGGGGATGTCGGCGCAGCCCTGCATGACCTCGGCGTAGTGGTTGGTGCCCATGGTCGGGGCCGGCTGGAACGTCGGGTCAATGTACAGCGGCCAGACGGTGTCCTTGCCGCCGAGCAGGTCGGCGTCGGGCGTCAGCGTGACGTAGCCGTCCGCAGCGGCTACGGCGATCGGCTTGACGTGCGCGTCACGGCCCGGTCCGGTGGTCGAAGAGCCGGCATCACCTGCTGCTGCGGTGGGGGCACCTGGCGCGGGGGTGTCAACAGCTGAGGCGAAGACCGCCATCGTGGTCCGGGCCGCCGGGGCCGGGGCGGCGGAGGCGGAGTCCCACATCACCGGCGCAGGCGCACGAAAGGCCGGTGTGCCGTCAGGGGTGGCGGCGGTGAGGTTGCCGTGCGCGTCTGCTGAGACGGTCAGGTTCGGGGAGCTGGTGCCGAGCTGGAACGACTTCAGCGCAGGGTTGGCGGCGGCGTTGGCGTTCTTGACTACCAGGATCTCGCGGACCGCGCCCTGGTCGGTGACGTCGACCCGCAGGTCGACTCCGGGCAGGACTTCCGCATAGGTCGCAGCGCTGGTGGCTATCGTCGGCGCGGGCAGCTTGGCGGGGAAGGTCAGCGAAAGGCTGCGGCCGCTTCGGTCGGTGAGCGTGGCCAGAGGACCAGTGCCGCCGCCGGAGAGTGCGACGCCAGAGGGCGTGGCGGCCGGCGAGTAGCTCCCGTCCGCATTGCGGGTCAGGGAGGCGTCGACTGCGGTCCAGGTGCCGGCCTTCTTCACCCGGGCGGGCTGAACGTGGGTGGTCACGGTGAGCTTGCCATCAGGGTTGACCACGGTGAGCGAGGTCTCGGTGGTCAGCTCGTCGATGGTCACCGGCTTTCCGGTGTCTTTCGCCTTCAGGCGGGCAGCCTGGACCGGTCCTGGAGCGGGTTCGACGGGCCTGGGTATCGCTGCGCCGGAGCCCGGAGGGATGGCGAACGGACGGTCGTCAGCGACCGCGACACCGGGCGCGGTCAGAACGAGGCCGAGGGCACACGCGGCCGCCAGACGTCTGACCAGGTGCCGCCGCTGTCGCGGCGTGGAAAAGGGTTCCCCCATGGGATGTCAATCACTTTCACGGCAGGGCTCGAACCCGCACACCAGGCCTGTGCAATGCGTCACATTAGCTGGTGCGCGAGGCGGCCTTTGTCCAATTGTGGTGCGTTTTACCGATTGATCGTCAGCTGACTTGAACTCACGCCGACCGTCGGTCGCAGCCGAACGCTATTGCGTGGCCCGGTCTGCTGACAATACGGTTCCCGCCGTCATGCTGGGCGACTTGTGACCGCCCATCCACGCAGGTCACAGGCTCATTACGATCGATACGAGCAGGGATGCGCATGCATTCGATTTCGAGATGGACGGCCGGTTGGCCACCGGGGGGAGGAGGAAGGCGGCGAAACATATCGACCGTTGTCACCCTCACCGTAGCCATGGCTCTGGTGATTCCGGTGGTGGGGCAAAACGCTCCGCTCGACCGCGCGTACGCGGCCGATCAGGTAAAGGAGAAGCTCCCTCAACTCCCGCACGTCGGAGGACACAACGCTGAAGGCAACGGCGGACCGCAGACGTTGCCGCACCCGGCCGGATCCCGCGAACTGACGCCGCACCGCGGCGACGCGGTGAGCTGGCCGCCGTCCGCAACGGTCTCCGTCGACCTCTCCAGGGCAAACGCCGCCCCGGACGTCCGTACGGACAGCCTCCCCGGTACCCAGATGCGGGCCGGTACGACTCCCGTCCTGGTGGCCGCGGCGCAGCCCGGCCAGGTTAGTGAGAAGGCCAAGGCTGCCATCGGTGCGGCTCCGGCCGGCCCGCCGGCCAAGGTCGAGGTCAAGGTTGCCGACCGGGCACAGACCGAGAAGGCGAACGTCAACGGTCTGCTGGTCGGGCTTCAGCGGACGGACGGCGAACGGGCCGCAGCGAGCCTGAGCATCTCGCTGGACTACGGCGCGGTCGCCGACGCCTTCGGCGGAGGCTGGGCCTCCCGCCTGCACTTGGTGGCGATGCCCGCGTGCGCGCTGACCACGCCTCAGCGGGCCGAGTGCCGGGCCCAGCAGCCGCTGGAGTCGGCTGTAGACCCTGTCTCCCGGAGGATCACCGGGACCATCGCTATTCCGGGCGACGCGCTCGCGGCAGTCGTGCCGGCCACCGCCGGTGAGATGCCCGCGACGAGGCTCGATTCCGTCCAGTCTGCGGATTCCGGCGGCATGGCGGTCGCGGCCGTCTCCGACGCGAGTGGCTCGCAGGGCTCCTACACGGCGACCGACCTGTCCGCGTCCGGATCGTGGTCCCAGAGCGCCTCCGGAGCCTTCACCTACAGCTACCCGATCACCACGCCGCCGTCGTTGGCCGGTACCGCCCCCGGCGTGGGGCTGTCCTACAACTCGCAGTCGGTCGACGGCGAGACCTCGGCCCGCAACTCCCAGGCCTCTTGGATCGGCGACGGCTGGTCCTACAGCCCCGGCTTCATCGAGCGCTCCTACAAGTCCTGCCGGAACGCCGGCATCGACAAGTCCGGCGACGAGTGCTGGGCCGGATGGAACGCCACGCTGTCCCTCGGTTCCCGCTCCGGGGAACTGGTACGCGACGGCGACGGTCTCTACCACCTCCAGAACGACGACGGCACCCGCATCGAGCGGCTGACCGGTGCGGCGAACGGGCTGTGGCAGGGCGAGTACTTCAAGGTCACCACGCCCGACGGCACGGCCTACTACTTCGGTCTCGACCACGCCCCCGGCACAACTGCGGACGCGGCGACCAACAGTGCCTGGTCCGTCCCGGTCTACCACCCGAACAGCGGCGATCCGTGCAATAGCGCCGCTGGCAAGGGCTCCCAGTGCGACCAGCAGCCGGGCTGGCGCTGGAACCTCGACTTCGTCGTCGACCCCCACGGCAACCTCCAGCGCTACGACTGGGCGGGTGAGGCCAACCGCTACGCCATGGGCCGCGGCCAGGCCGCGAGCTCGGGCGGGACGGGCTTCCTCACCCCCTACACCCGCAGCGGATACCTGACCCGGATCTCCTACGGTTATCAGCTGGCCGACGCGCTGGCCGCCCGGGAGCCGTCCGCCCGCGTGAGCTTCGACACCGCCGAGCGGTGCGTGGTCTCCGACACCGTCTGCAAGGCGGAGAACCTGTCGGTGGCCACGGCGTCGAACTGGCCGGACGTCCCGTTCGATCTGGGATGCCAGGACGGGTGGCCCACCAGCGGCACCGGCACCGGCGTCTGCCAGATCGGTGCGCCCACCTTCTGGTCGACCAAGCGCCTCAGCGCCATCCGCACCGAACTGCGGACGCAGAGCGGCTGGCAGAACGTCGACCGCTACGACCTCACGCACCTGTTCTCGGATGCCGGCGGCACCTATGACCCGGTGACCGGGAAGACGCCGGACAAGCAGAACGTCGGTTCCCTGCAGTCGGTCATGTGGCTGTCCCAGATCCGGCACACTGCCCAGGACACCTCTGCGGGCGGCAGCGGCCAGATCGCGCTCGACCCGGTCGTCTTCGCCGGAACCGAGCTCGACAACCGCGTGGACGGCTCCGACGTGGCGGCGCCGCCGCTGTACCGGCCACGCATCATCGGGGTCAGCACCGAGTCGGGCACGTCGATCGCCGTCACGTACCGCGATCCGGAGTGCTCGCGCACAAAGCACATCATGCCGGCGTCGCCGGACAGCAACACCATGGCCTGCTACCCGGTCTACTGGGGCCCGACGGGTACCGGCACGCCGGTGGCCGACTGGTTCCACAAGACCCTGGTCTCCAAGGTCACCGTCTCGGACACCACCAAGGCGAACTCCCCGCCCCGTGAGACGGACTACACCTACGGCGGCGGCGCGGCCTGGCACCGCGACGACTCCGACCTGACCGACGACCAGTACCGCACCTGGAACAACTTCCACGGCTACCGCACCGTCACCACCACCACCGGCACCAGCCCCGACGTAGTCGGCCAGACCGTCGTCACCTACTTCCAGGGCATGGACGGGGACTACAAGGCCGACAACACGCAACGCGTGAGCCGGCCGAAGAACTCGCTCGGCGAGGACACCGCCGACAGCCCCTGGCTGGCCGGCGGCGCGCAGGAGTCCGCCACCTACACCCAGGCCGGCGGCACCATCATTGCCAAGCAGCTCAACGATGCTCCCGCCACCGCCACGACCGCCACCAGGTCCCGTACAGCGTGGAGCTCCAAGCAGGGGGCCACGCTATCGACGCTTCCTCCCCTGGCGGCCTACCGATCGAAGTCGACGAGCACCCGGTCCAGCACCCTGCTCTCCGACCAGACGACCTGGCGGACCGGCAAGACCACCACGACCCTCGACGCCCTGGGACGGGTCAACCAGACCGACTCGCAGCCGGACGTGACCACTTCGGCCGACCGGACCTGCACGACCACCACCTACGCGGCGCCCCCGGCGGGCAACCCGATGATGCTCGCGTATCCGAGCAACACCCTGACCGTCGCCGGCCCCTGCGGGACCGCAGCCTCGGCAACGACAACGATCAGCGACCGCAGGGTGATCTACGACGGAAGCACCGACCCGAACAACCCCGGCACGCCGGGCGTACTCGGGCAGAACGGCACGACGGCCGGGTACGTCACCGCGACGCAGTCCATCAAGGCCTACGACGCGCAAGGCAACGCCGGCTACCAGACCCTGGTCGCCAAGGCCTACGACGGCTACGGACGCATCGTCCGCAGCGTCGACAGCGCCGGCGCCGTCAACCTCACCGCCTACGCCCCGGCTACCGGCACCCTGCCGACCGACATCTCCACCACCAACCCACTGGGCTGGACGGCGAACAGCACCGTGGCACCGGCGCGCAGTCTGGCAATCCGGGCGACCGACGCCAACGGGCGGACCACGGACTCGGTCTACGACGCCCTCGGCCGCCGTACCTCAGTGTGGCTTCCCGGACACAGCAAGGACGCCGGCGCCAAGGCGGACCGGACGTTCAGCTACGAACTGCACGGCGTCGACCAGACCCCGCCGACCCCGCAGAACCCGCACCCGAGCGCCAATCCCCCGAGCGTCGTCACCAACACGCAGTTGGAAAGCGGCGGTTACACCACCTCGGTGACCATCTACGACGGCTTCCTGCAGCCTCGTCAGACCCAGTCCACTCCGGCCAACGGGGGCAACGGCCGTGTCCTGACGCACGTGCGCTACGACAGTCTGGGGCGGGCGACCAAGTCGACGGCCGCCTGGTCCGACCCCACCACCGATCCCGGCGCCACGCTGTTCGAGGAGAAGGACACCGACGCCCCCTCCCAGACCCGTTACCTGTACGACGGCACCGGCCGGACCACCGCCAGCCTGCTGTTCGCCAAGGGCACCCAGCTCTGGCAGACCGTCACCGCCTACCCCGGCGCTGACCGAACCGACACCACCCCGCCCAGCGGCGGCACCCCCCGCACGGTCTACACCGACGCCCTCGGCCGCACCACCGCCTCCGTCCTGCACGGCGGCAGCGGCACCGGAGACGTCACCACCCGCTACACATACGACCCCCGCGGCAAGCTCGCCACGCTCGCGGACAACGCCGGAAACACCTGGAGCTACACCTACGACGTCCAGGGCAACCGGATCTCGCAGAGCGACCCGGACGCCGGCACCAGCACGACCGCCTATGACGACCTCGGGCGCGTGACCACCACGACCGACGGTACGGGCAAGCAACTCTCCTTCACCTACGACCTGCTCGACCGCGTCACCGGACGCTACGACGGCGCCAACACCGCCGACCCGTCCAAGCTGCTGGCCTCCTTCGCCTACGACACCCTCGCCAAGGGCTACCCGACCTCCAGCACCCGCTACGTCGGCGGTGCTGCGGGCAACGCGTACGTGCAGAAGGTCAACGGCTACAACACCCGCTACCAGCCCACCTCCACGACCACCACGATCCCGGCCACCGAGGGCAAGCTCGCGGGCGACTACACCCTGAGCGACCACTACACGGACAACATCGGCCTGTTCGCCGGCTTCGACTACAACGCCGACGGCGGCCTTCCCGCCGAGATGCTCGGCTACGGCCGAGACCTCCAGGGCGAAGTCGTCGGGTCCGGCACCACCAGCACCGCGCTCCTCCAGCAGGCCAACTACAACGCTCTCGGCCAGCTCCTGCTGTCCCAGTACGGCGACCGCGGCTCGCTGCTGCGCACCGCCCGTACCTACGACGACATCACGGGCCGGCTCACCACGAGCAGTGTTGCTTTCCAGCCGACCGACGCGAACCCGATCTCGTTCACCACCTATGGCTACGACCAAGTCGGCAACCTCACCAGCGCATCGGAGCTCCAGTCCTCCGGCAGCACCGACCAGGCCACCGACACCCAGTGCTTCCGCTACGACGGCCTCAACCGTCTGACGGAGGCGTGGACCGACACCTGGGGCGTCTCCGCCCCGAGCGCCGGGCAGGTCTCCCGGTGCAACAACACCAGCCCGACCCCTGTCGCCATGGGTGGCCCGGCCCCCTACTGGCAGTCCTACCAGTACAACCAGCTGGGCGACCGGACCCAGCAGATCCGTCACGACGTCACCGGCGACACCGCCCGCGACATCACCCAGACCAGCACGTACCAGGGCGACGGCCGTACTCCGGCCGCCAGGGCCAACGCCCTCACCGCGGTCACCACTCGTACCGGGGCGCCCACCAGCACGCTCACGTCGGCCATGGCCGGCACGGGCGGTTCCCAGCTGTGCATGGACGTCTGGGGAGCGCGCACCGCAGACGGCACCGTCATCGAGACGTGGACCTGCAACGGCGGCGCGTCCCAGAAGTGGACCCGCCCAGGGGACGGGACACTGCGATCCCTCGGGAAGTGCGCCCGCCCGGTCGGCGGCAATGCAGGCCCCGGGGTGAAGATCGAGCTGGCGACCTGCGATGGCAGCGACAGCCAGAAGTGGCAGGACGGCGCCAACGGGGCGCTCGTCCACGCGGTGTCCACCCTCTGCCTGGACCTCCCCGGGTGGAACCAGAACCCGGGCACCCAGCTCGGCCTCTGGTCCTGCACCGGCGGCGCGAACCAGCAGTGGCCCGCCACCGTCAACCCGCCGACCGGCCCGAGCTATACCAGCACCCTGACGCCGCAGTACGACGCCGGAGGCAACACCACCTCACGGACCGCCACCAGCACGACCACCATGCCCTCCGGGGTCGCGACCGGCTCGACGCCGCTGTGCCTCGACGTCACCGGCGGCCGCACCGCCAACGGCACCGCCGTCGAGACCTGGACGTGCAACAACGGAACCGGTCAGACCTGGACCGTCGGCACCGACGGCACCGTCCGTTCCATGGGCGCGTGCCTGCGTCCGGCTGGCGGAACCACCGCGCTCAGCACCCAGATCGAGATCTGGGCGTGTGACGGCAGCGACAGCCAGCAGTGGCGCGTCGGCGCCAACGGCGCGCTGGTGAACAAGGCGTCGGGCCTGTGCATCGACATCCCCTGGGGCAGCACCACACAGGGCACCCGTGTCGCGCTGTGGACCTGCAACCAGGGTCCGAACCAGACCTGGGCCCCCGGCGGAAGCAAGCCGGCCGCCGGAGCGACGCAGACCTTCGCCTACAACAGCGAAGGACTCACCCAGAGCGTCACCACGCCGAACGGGACCACCAGCAGCACGTCGACGTACCTGTACGACGCCTCCGGAGGCCTGCTCCTGCAGCGCGGTCCCGACGGCACCACCCTGTACCTCTACGGAGGCAGCGAACAGCTCAACCTGTCCGCCGACGGGACCACCGTCACCGGCAAGCGGTACTACGCCCAGCCGGACGGCACCGTCGTGGTCCGCTCCAGCAACGGAACACAGACCTACGAGTTCACCAACCCACAAAGCACATCCACCCTCCAGGTCGACGCCGCGACCAAGACGATCACCCGCAGGTCCTTCGACCCGTACGGCAACCCCCGCGGCGCGATGCCCACCGGGTGGGCGGACAACCGCGGCTACCTCGGCCAACCCGTCGACGCGAACAGCGGCCTCAACCTCCTGGGCGCCCGCAACTACGACTCCGCCCTGGGCCGCTTCCTGACCGTCGACCCCGTCCTGGAGGCCGGCGACCCCAACCAGATGGGCGGCTACACCTACGGCGCCGACAACCCCGTCTCCAAGAGCGACCCCGACGGCCTCTGCGTCTGCGACGCCCCGCCCGTCCTGCACTGCAACACGGACGACTGCCGCAAGGCCCTAGTGGGCACCATCGTGCTCGGCGTCCCTCTGATTGCCTCCGCCGGCTGCACGATCTACAGCCTGACACTCTTCACCCCCGAATGCGCGACTGCCGGAGAAGCTCTCTTCGTAGGACTCTGCGGACTGGCCGGCGGTGACTGCCCAGGCAGCGAACACATCGCACCCGGCCCGGGCCGCCCGAGCGGCTGGGACGGGGACCTCGCGGAAATCGGGGCAGAAAAGACCGCAGCCGCAGAAGCCCGTGCCGGGAGGCAATCCGCCGCCCGCCGCACAGAGCAGGAGGCAGCCGAAGCAGCCGCAGCCGAAGTCCACATCCCCGACCCCGGCGGCGTCCCGGCCAGTGATAAGCAGCGCATGCCCAGGGGCGCGCGCACATCGGACGCGCCAGCGACGCCGACAGCCGATCATTCTGGTCCTGCGGGCGGCGCTGGTGGGGCAGCAAGTCGCCGCTGGTGGGACGCTGACGAACGAACGACGTTGAATGGTGACACCTACCTTGTCCCCTCGACGCCTGGCCTCAGGGAGCGAATAAACCCAGGCTGCGGCACCCAAAACTGCGGGCCTGTTTCTGTAGCCACTGACCAAATACTGGCAGGAAAGAACCCTCCCCCGGCACCCGCTGCAGATAATGTGCTTTTTGATTTCCAGGTTCAGGACCTCGCCGGCTCAAGTCAACCATTCATCCAGAAGGGCGGCCTGTCTGGAATCGTGAGCGACATGCAGCGTTGGGGAGACGGAGCTCGCGCGATCGTCCTCGGTGCACCCACGGCGGCAGCACAGAAAAGAGGTGTGCCGGGTCATTTCTTCAATGTAATCAACAGTAATGGCGCAGTCGTATTCCTTGATGCACAAACCGGCCGCGCATCCCCTGAGGGCTGGCGCTACTACTACATAATGCGGACCAACTAGATCCGGTGATCTCCGGTCGGCCGCCCCGAATCACCGACCGGGCGGCCGACCGGAAATCTTGGTTTCAAGATTTGAAGAATTTCACCTGCTGCGCCATCTGGTCCTGCGATTGGCCAATGCAGTAGAATCACGCAAGATAGGGCCGCTTGGCGCGGCTCGAGCCCTCCAGCAGAGCCGGAGCCAACAGTGAATATAACCAAGGAGCAAGCCGCCAAGCTCGTCGAGGCCCTGCTGGCCAGGCGGCAGAGCGACGAGGCAACCCCGGATCTCGCCATTATCGGAGTTAATGAGACGACCGTCGGATGGGTAGTGGCCTGGCAGTCTGCAGAATACAAGCGCGACCCAGGTCCCCGCAAAATGCTCGTTGGTGGGGGCCCGTACCTCGTTGACGGCGAAGACGGGAGCATCTTCGAGATTCCGGGGGAGACCTTCCGGACTGCAGACTGGCAAGGAATTTACCGACAGCAGTTCAAGGGATATCGCCCTCCCGACCCCGTCCTGGAATCGGTTCTGGCGACTCTTCGATCGGATGGCCAATTCGCGGCAATTCGACTGGTGCGAAAAAGTGTACCATCCTTCAGCATTTCCGAAGCGAAGGCATATGTTTCAGCTGTTCAAAATGTTGGAACCCCCCCAGGAGAACTAGTTCAGCGGACTCGGGTAGTTGATCCCTGTCCCCCCCTGCCGATCCGCAGGATTTCTGGCCCTGCAATTTGATGGATCTTGTTTAATTTTGGCCAGAGATGGGCTGGCGATGACTGAAGTACCGCTGTTCCTCGGCCAGCTCACGTGATGCGACGAGAATCCCAACGATCTCGGCCCCCGGGGCTGGGCTTGAATCTGTAAGCTTGACTCTGTCGGGGATCTTGGAGTTTCCCGGTGTGCCCGCCTGATGAGCGGGCATGCTCGGGCTGATCGAAGACCGTGTAGTTGTCGAGGTGTCAGTTGTCGCTCCGCCCCCGTTTCGGTGTGCAAGTCCCTTCTCTGACCGCGCAGATCGCGCGGGCGAGCAACCCGGGCGGCACGACCGCGATGTGGGTGAGAGACCGGCTCGACGGGCTGTGGTGCGACGAGGACTTCGCCGGTTGGTACCCCCGCGACGGACGCCCCGGTCTCTCGCCCGCCCAGCTGGCCACCGTCTGCGTGCTGCAGTTCCTGCTCGGCCTGTCGGACCGGCAAGCGGCGGAAGCGGTCCGCTGCCGTATCGACTTCAAGTACGCCCTGGCCATGGAACTGGACGATCCCGGCTTCCACCACAGCGTGCTGGCCGACTTCCGCGAGCGCCTGGCCCAGGACGACCGTGCCGACCGCCTCCTCGATCTGGCCCTCGCACGCCTGAAGGAGGCCGGACTCGTACGCGAGCGCACCACTCAGCGCACCGACTCCACCCACGTCCTGGCCGCGGTGCGCGACCTGACCCGGCTGGAACTGGTCACCGAGGCGGTCCGTGCCGCACTGGAGGAAGTGGCCCGCACCGCCTCGCACCTGCTGACCGGGCTGGTTGACGAGGACTGGGGGCGCCGCTACGGCCGCCCGGTCCGCCTGGGCAAGAACCCCACCCGGCCCAAGACCAGGATCCTCGCCGCCGGCGATGACGCCTGCCGCCTGCTGGAGCACCTCCACCAGCACGGACTGGGCTACCGGCCCGGCCCGCAGGCCGAGGCCCTGCGGCAGATTCTCGTGCAGCACTACTACCGCGACGCCGCAGGCCGCTTGCGCTGGCGCACCGCCGACGACGACGGCCTGCCTCCCTCCTCGGCGGCGATCGTCTCCCCCTACGACACCACGGCGCGCTACGTCCGCCACGGACACATCATCAGCTGGAAGGGCTTCGCCGCGCATGTCACCGAGACGTGTGCCCCCGACAGCACCAACGTGATCACGGACGTGGCCACCACCTCGGCCGCCACGAACGACGGCCAGGCCCTGCCCGCCATCCACACCCGCCTGGCACGCCGCGAACTGCTGCCCGCCGAGCACCTGGTCGACGGCGGCTACACCTCCCTGGTCCACCTGGAGCGAGCTGCCCGCGAACACCAGGTCACCGTCAGCGGGCCCCTGCCGGGCAACCCCACCCGCCAGCACCGCAGAAGGGAGGGCTTCGACCGGGACGACTTCCA
>NZ_JBFBDY010000018.1:0-25964 GCF_040683475.1 Kitasatospora sp. NPDC093558
CCCCTCACGGGGTTCGCCACCGGGCGCTCTCGTATCTCTCGGGCGGCTTCGGCGCGGGGCCTCAGTCCTTGAAGACCCAGACCTTCATCAGCAGGAAGCGGACCACGGTGGCCAGGCCGTTGGCCACGATCAGGCCGCCGACCTCCACGACCTTCGAGGCGTGCGGCGCCACGTGGTCGAGCAGCGCCAGCACGCCGCTGCTCAGCCCGAGCCCGATCACGAACGCCACCGCGCCCTGCAGCTGGTGCCGCAGCGCCCCCTCCGAGCCGGTGATGCCGAAGGTGAACCGGCGGTTGGCCGCGGTGTTGGCGACCGCGCTCACCGCGAGCGCGATCAGGTTGGCCGCCTGCGGGTTGACGACCATCCGGGCCACGACGTACAGCCCGAGGTAGAACAGCGTGCTCAGCACCCCGATGACCAGGAAGGACGGGATCTGGCGCTTGGCGGTGGTGCCGGCCGGCGCCGGCTCGACCGCCCGGCCGTCCTGGGCCGCCGCGGCCCGCTTGTCGGTGGAGACCATCTCAATGCCCATGCTTCGTCGTCGGGTCGGATCAGGCGAGTTCGTAGACGGCCACCCGGCCGTTGTCGAACACCTTCGGGGCGAGCCGCGCCAGGTCCGGCGACTCGGCGCCGGCCTTGCGCTGGACCACCAGGTACCGCACATGGTGGTCGTCGTGCAGACGACGCAGGATATCGGCCGTCGGCTGCCGGAACGCTTCCTCGTTGAGCTTGAACAGGTCCTGGTCCCAGAACGGGGCCGTGGTGGCCGCGGCGCCGCCGGCGGTCGCCATCAGCCGCGGCGCGTACGCCCAGCCCTCGATCAGGACGGACCGCTCGGAGTAGGCCCCGAGCCAGTGGGAGCGGTAGTTGTTGCAGCCGGGGCCGAAGACGTAGTCGTCGAACTGCCAGCAGTGGCTGTTGGTCGCGAGGACGTCCGTCGGAGCGCTGTGCGCACGCACCCAGCGGGCGGCGTCGACCTGGGTCTTCGGCAGGATCCAGGAGCCCTCCCAGGTCACGTGCCGCGCCTGGAGGACGTCCAGGCCGAGACCGGGCAGACCGACCGCGAGCGTCGCGGTCAGCAGCACGATGCCGCCGCGCCGGCGCATCGCCGGCACCGCCCGGGCCGTCAGCCACCAGAGCACCCCAACCACCGCGGCGGCCGCGGCCAGCAGCGCCGCCGCGACGAGCGCGGGCAGCAGCGGGCCGTACGAGCGCGGCTTGTCGCCGAGCAGCCCGGCCGCCCAGCGCACCCACGCGTCGGAGTGGCGGTAGAGCAGGTACGTCAGGACGCCGGCCACCACGAGCACGCCGACGGCGAGCGCCGCCCTGGCCCGGCGCGGGAGGGCGGCCCGCTCGAACGACTCGCAGTAGCCCCAGGCCGACAGCAGCACGCCGAACGGGAGGCCGGCGATCGTGAAGTAGCTGGAGTTGAAGCCGTTCACCGCCAGGTACGCGGCGGGCCCGGCGATCGCGCCGCCGAGCAGGAACCACTGCACCGGCTCCAGGTTGAACCGCCGGCGCCACATCAGCGGGAGCATGCCGACCACCTTCAGCTGGTGGTTCAGCAGGAACGCGCCCAGCGTCGCGGCGACGACGACGGCCTGCACCGCGGCGGTCCGGCTGTGGTTCGGATCCGCCCAGTACTGCTGGACGTTGCCGAACGGGATGACCTCGAGTCCGTAGCTCTCGAAGTCGAAGATGACGGCCGTCGCGAAGAGCTGCGCGGCGCCGATGATCGCCCCCAGGCCGACGATCGGCCACGGGATCCGCCGGGTGCCGATCAGCACCATGAGCCCGGCGAACGCCAGGCCGGCCAGGGTGACCGGCAGTGAACTCGCCTTCGCCGCACTGGAGGCGAGCGCGAAGAGCGCGGTGAGGACGTACGCGCCGCGGCCCAGCAGCGGCACGTCCCGGCCGCTCTCCCGGCCGCTCGGGCCGGACTCGCGCCCGCGCCGCAGCACGTCGCCGACCACGCCGATCAGCGCGATCAGCAGCGGCTGGCTGTACGTCAGCGACAGGCTCACGAAGGACATCAGCCGCACGGCCGGCGCCCCGAAGGTCCAGCTGCTGACGTTGTTCGGGTAGACCGCGGTGAACTCCCCCACCGCGAACACCAGGACGGCGGCCACCGGCCCCGCCCAGGCCCGGCCGCTCAGCCGCTGGGCGACCACCGCCGTCACCAGGACGCCCAGCGCGGCGAGCGCCGGGACCATCAGCCGCATCTCGATGACGGTCAGGTCGACGTGCCCGACCAGGCGGCCCATCGCCATGTGGACGAAGGTGAACCAGTGGTAGTGCAGCGGCTCCCCGGCCGCCTGCGGCACGGTCGGCGGGAACTGGTGCGTCGCGTTCCCCGCGAGCGACAGCAGGTACGGCAGGTCCCCGTACTGCCGGGTGGTCTCACTCGTCGGCAGGATCGGGAAGCGGGAGAGGAAGACCTCGTAGTAGTACACCGAGGTCAGGGCGACGACGCCCGCCACGGACCAGGACCAGCCCGCCGACTGGCGCCGGTAGCCGCGCGGACGCCAGTGCCGCCGCAGGCCGGGCACCGCCGCGAACGGGACGACCACCAGCAGCGGCCAGGCTATCGCCGCCTTCTGCAGGCCGAGCGGCATCAGCACCGCCCAGGCGCCGAGCTCCAGCACCAGGCCGGTGGCGGCGCCGAGCACGAGGTCCTCGACCAGCGTGTACGGGCGGCGGCGCAGGGCACGGAACACCAGGGTGCCGGGGAGCAGGACGCCCCAGACCGCGTAGAACGTGTAGCGCGCGATGTCGGCCGGCGCGGTGTCCGCGGCCAGCAGCAGCGCGACGAGGAGCAGGTAGGCCGCGGCGGCGGGGGCGAAGCGCGACAGCCGTCGCAGCGCCGGTTCGTCCGCTCCCACGGCCGTCACCGCGGTGGACCGGGCGGGGGCGCCGTCCAGGAGTCCGCCGGGTGCCCCCGGAGAGGTCGCGGTGCTGTCGGTTCTCCCCATGCCGTCCGTTCCGTTGTTCAGGTCTGCGTGCTGCCGTCGGTGCGCGTCGGCGCCGCACGCGGCCGGAGGTGCTCCCCCGGCCGCGTGCGGCGCGGTTGCTCAGCTCGTGTAGGAGGCGGTCCTGCGGGCCGTACGGGCGTTCTCCTCGGCCGAGTCGTAGCCCACGAAGTAGGCCGGCCGGGCCTGGGCGGCCGAGTAGATCCGGCCCACGTACTCGCCGAGCAGGCCCATGCAGACCAGCTGGACGGCCCCCAGGAAGAGCATGCCGACGAACAGCGAGGACCAGCCGGGCACGGTCTTGCCGAGCGCGTACGCGACGGTCGTGTAGACGCCGAGGCCGAAGCAGAGCACGAAGCTCAGCAGGCCGAGCCAGGTGGCGAGCCGCAGCGGGGCGGCCGAGAAGTTGGTGATGCTGTCGATGGCCAGGCGGAGCATCTTCGACAGCGGGTAGTGGGTGCTGCCGGCGACCCGCTCCTCGCGCACGTAGACGACCTCGCCGCTCGGGAAGCCGAGCCACGGCACGAGCAGGCGGTAGACCGGCTGGTGCTCGGGCAGCGCCTTCAGCGCCTCGACGGCGGCCCGGCTGAGCAGGCGGAAGTCACCGGCCTGGTTGGGCATGTTCTTGCCGACGAGCTTGCGCATCAGCCAGTAGTAGGCGCCGGCGGTGCGGCGCTTGAACGCGGTGTCGGTGCCGCGGTCGCCGCGCACGCCGTAGACGATGTCGAGGTTCTTCTCGCGCGCGAGCGCGAGCATCTCGGGGATCTTCTCCGGCGGGTCCTGCAGGTCGGCGTCGATCGACACGACGTAGTCGCCGAAGGCGCGGTGGATGCCGGCGGTCAGCGCCGCCTGGTGCCCGGAGTTACGGGCGAAGCGCACGATGCGGAATTCCGGCCAGTCCTGGTGGATCTTCTGCATGAGCGCCGGAGTCGCGTCGGTGCTGCCGTCGTCGATGCCGACGACCTCGTAGCCGATGCCGAGGCCGTCCAGGATCGGACGCAGCCGCTCGACGGTCAGGGGCAGCGCCTCCTGCTCGTTGTAGATCGGCATGACGACCGACAGCAGCGGTACAGCCCCCCCGGCCAGACCAATCTCGGATGCCGTGTTCAACATCGTGCTCGCCTGTCCCGTGTATTGAATGCGATTGAGAGGGCGTCCCAGCGGGATGACCCACCGGCTGGAAACCGTCTCTCTCCGTATCCGCACGATTGCGGATTCCGGCACAGAGAGCCCAATGAGCGGCCAGAATAGCAGCCGCGAATGAGCAAACCTTCAACGGCCCATTACCGGAGCCGCACATGATCACCGCACCGACACGCCGAAGGGCCCCGCACACCCTGGGGTGTGCGGGGCCCTTCGGATCAGCCTGTGCGGAGCAGCAGGTCAGAGCCTCGAATTACTTGAGGATCTTGGTGACCTGGCCGGCGCCGACGGTGCGGCCACCCTCACGGATGGCGAACTTCAGGCCCTCCTCCATGGCGATCGGCTGGATCAGCGCGACCGTCATGCCGGTGTTGTCGCCCGGCATGACCATCTCGGTGCCCTCGGGGAGGGTCACGACGCCGGTCACGTCGGTGGTGCGGAAGTAGAACTGCGGGCGGTAGTTGTTGAAGAACGGGGTGTGGCGGCCACCCTCGTCCTTCGACAGGATGTAGGCCTGGGCCTCGAACTCGGTGTGCGGGGTGACCGAACCGGGCTTGATGATGACCTGGCCGCGCTCGACGTCCTCGCGCTTGATGCCACGGAGCAGCAGACCGACGTTCTCACCGGCCTGGCCCTCGTCGAGCAGCTTGCGGAACATCTCGATGCCGGTGACCGTGGTGGTGGTCTTGGTCTCCTTGATGCCGATGATGTCGACAGTCTCGTTGACCTTGAGGATGCCGCGCTCGATGCGGCCGGTGACGACGGTGCCACGACCGGTGATCGTGAAGACGTCCTCGATCGGCATCAGGAACGGCTGGTCCACGGCGCGGGCCGGGGTCGGGATGGCCTCGTCCACGGCGTGCATCAGGCCGAGGAGCTTCTCGCCCCACTCCTTGTCGCCCTCCAGCGCCTTCAGCGCGGAGACGCGGACGACCGGCAGGTCGTCGCCCGGGAACTCGTACTCGGAGAGGAGCTCACGGACCTCGAGCTCGACGAGCTCCAGGATCTCCTCGTCGTCCACCATGTCGGCCTTGTTCAGGGCGACGACGATGTAGGGGACGCCGACCTGGCGGGCCAGGAGGACGTGCTCCTTGGTCTGCGGCATCGGGCCGTCGGTGGCGGCGACCACCAGGATGGCGCCGTCCATCTGGGCGGCACCGGTGATCATGTTCTTGATGTAGTCAGCGTGACCCGGGCAGTCGACGTGGGCGTAGTGACGCGCCTCGGTCTGGTACTCGACGTGCGCGATCGAGATGGTGATACCGCGCTGACGCTCCTCCGGGGCCTTGTCGATCTGGTCGAACGGCGTGAAGGGGTTGATCTCCGGGTACGCGTCGTGCAGCACCTTGGTGATGGCCGCGGTCAGCGTGGTCTTACCGTGGTCGATGTGACCGATGGTGCCGATGTTGACGTGGGGCTTCGTCCGCTCGAACTTCGCCTTCGCCACTGAGTCCTCCTGAGGACAGTTCCTGTACGCCGTGCTGACGTCAGTTGGTCTTTTATCGGGTTGGGTGCGGGATGCCCGAGGACACCTCGTACCGTCCCGCGGGTGGGGGCCGGAGGGCCCGGGAGAATCCGTACGGATCCTCCCGGGTCGCCTCCTAATAGCCTAAGGGGTGGCAATAGTCCCGAATGTCGGGACGTACTGCGTCCTCGTGAGGCCGGCTCGCGCCGGTCCTTACTCGCCCTTGGCCTTGGCGATGATGTCGTCCGCCACGTTCTTCGGAACCTCGGCGTACGAGTCGAACTGCATCGAGTAGCTCGCGCGACCAGAGGTCTTGCTGCGCAGATCACCGACGTAGCCGAACATCTCGGAGAGCGGCACCAGCGCCGTGACGACGCGGGCACCGTGACGCTCGTCCATGGACCGGATCTGGCCACGGCGAGAGTTGATGTCGCCGATCACGTCGCCCATGTAGTCCTCGGGCGTGGTGACCTCGACGGCCATCATCGGCTCAAGAAGGACCGGCTTGGCCTTCTTGGCGCCTTCCTTGAAGGCCATCGAACCGGCGATCTTGAACGCGAGCTCGGAGGAGTCGACGTCGTGCGACGCACCGTCGAGCAGCGTGACGCGGACACCCTGGAGCGGGTAGCCGGCGAGCACACCGAACTCCATGGCCTCCTGGCAACCGGCGTCGACCGAAGGGATGTACTCCTTCGGCACGCGGCCACCGGTGACCTTGTTCACGAACTCGTAGCCCTCGGCCTGCTCGAGCGGCTCGATCGCGATCTGGATCTTCGCGAACTGGCCCGAACCACCGGTCTGCTTCTTGTGCGTGTAGTCGATGCGCTCGACGGCCGAACGGATCGTCTCGCGGTACGCGACCTGCGGCTTGCCGACGTTGGCCTCGACCTTGAACTCACGCTTCATGCGGTCGACCAGCACCTCGAGGTGCAGCTCGCCCATGCCCGCGATGATGGTCTGGCCGGTCTCCTCGTCCGTGTTGACCTGGAAGGACGGGTCCTCCTCGGCGAGACGCTGGATGGCGACACCCAGCTTCTCCTGGTCACCCTTGGACTTGGGCTCGATCGCGACGCGGATGACCGGGGCCGGGAAGTCCATGGACTCCAGGATGACCGGGTTCTTCTCGTCGGACAGCGTCTCACCGGTGGTGGTCTGCTTCAGGCCCATGACGGCGACGATGTCGCCGGCGCCCACCGACTCGATCTCCTCACGCTTGTTCGCGTGCATGCGGTAGATCTTGCCGATGCGCTCCTTCTTGCCCTTGACGGCGTTCAGCACCGAGGTGCCGGACTCCAGGCGGCCGGAGTAGATCCGGACGAAGGTGAGCTTGCCCAGGTGCGGGTCGGACATGATCTTGAACGCCAGCGCGGACAGCGGCTCGTCGTCCGACGCCTTGCGGGAGATCTTGGTGTCCGGGTCGTTGGGCTTGGTGCCCTCGATGGACTCGATGTCCAGCGGCGACGGCAGGTACTTGACGACCGCGTCGAGCAGGGGCTGAACGCCCTTGTTCTTGAAGGCGGTACCACAGAAGATCGGGGTGAAGTCCGAGTTCAGGGTGCCCTTGCGGATCGCCGTCTGCAGCAGCTCGACCGGGATCTCCTCGCCCTCGAGGGCGAGCTCCATGATCTCGTCGCTGACGTTGGAGACGGTGTCGATCAGCGCCTCGCGGTACTCGTCCGCCTGCTCCTGCAGCTCGGCCGGGATGTCGACGATGTCGTACATCTCGCCCTTGGCGGCCTCGGCCGACCAAACGAGGGCCTTCATGCGGACAAGGTCGACAACGCCCTTGAAGTCCGCCTCGGCACCGATCGGGAGCTGCATGACCAGCGGGGTCGCGCCGAGGCGGTCCACGATGGTCTGAACGCAGAAGAAGAAGTTCGCGCCCGTGCGGTCCAGCTTGTTGATGAAGCAGATGCGCGGGACGCCGTAGCGGTCAGCCTGCCGCCACACGGTCTCGGACTGGGGCTCGACACCGGCGACACCGTCGAACACCGTCACGGCACCGTCGAGGACGCGCAGCGAACGCTCCACCTCGACGGTGAAGTCGACGTGACCCGGGGTGTCGATGATGTTGATGGTGTTGTCGACGCCGTCGACCGTCCAGTGACAGGTCGTCGCGGCCGACGTGATCGTGATGCCGCGCTCCTGCTCCTGCTCCATCCAGTCCATGGTGGCAGCGCCATCGTGGACCTCACCGATCTTGTACGAGACACCGGTGTAGAACAGGATCCGCTCGGTGGTGGTGGTCTTGCCCGCGTCGATGTGCGCCATGATCCCGATGTTGCGGACCTTGGCGAGGTCAAGGGAGGTTGCAGCCATGGTGGCTCGTTCTCTCTCTGTCTAGTGACGGGGTACGGACTACCAGCGGTAGTGCGCGAAGGCCTTGTTGGACTCGGCCATCTTGTGGGTGTCCTCGCGACGCTTCACGGAAGCGCCCAGACCGTTGCTGGCGTCGAGGATCTCGTTCATCAGACGCTCGGTCATGGTCTTCTCGCGACGGGCGCGGGAGTAACCGACCATCCAGCGCAGCGCCAGGGTGCTGGCGCGGCCCGGACGGACCTCGACCGGAACCTGGTAGGTCGCGCCACCGACACGGCGGGACTTGACCTCGAGGGCCGGCTTGACGTTCTCCAGCGCGCGCTTCAGCGTGACGACCGGGTCCGAGCCGGTCTTCTCGCGGACGCCCTCGAGGGCGCCGTAGACGATCCGCTCGGCGGTGGAGCGCTTGCCGTGCAGCAGGATCTTGTTGACCAGCTGGGTGACGACCGGGGAGCCGTAAACCGGGTCGATGATGACCGGGCGCTTCGGGGCGGGGCCCTTACGAGGCATTCTTACTTCTCCTTCTTGGCGCCGTAGCGGCTGCGAGCCTGCTTGCGGTTCTTGACACCCTGGGTGTCAAGCGAACCGCGGATGATCTTGTAGCGGACACCAGGAAGGTCCTTCACACGACCACCGCGCACCAGCACGATGGAGTGCTCCTGCAGGTTGTGGCCCTCGCCCGGGATGTAAGCGGTGACCTCGATCCCGCTGGTGAGGCGCACACGGGCGACCTTACGAAGCGCCGAGTTCGGCTTCTTCGGGGTGGTCGTGTACACACGCGTGCAGACCCCACGGCGCTGCGGGGAGCCCTTCAGCGCGGGAGTCTTGTTCTTCTCGACCTTGTCCTGCCGGCCCTTTCGGACCAGCTGCTGGATCGTAGGCACCGTTTCTCCGTTTTCTGTGTGCCAAGGCTTGGTGGAACTAACCTGCGGTGTCTCCCTCGCACGCGGCCCCGTGGTCGACCCACGCGGTCGGGTGTGTTGGGCTTGTTACGACACGGAATCCCATGGCTGATGTACAGCGACGGCGCTCTACGCGCGGAGCGCTGGAGGGCGCTCCGGCTCGGCGCGGCGGCCGGTGTGCATGCACGCACAAGGACCCGGGGACACCCCAGGCACAAGGTCAGAGCGTACCTAGCGCATGGGGCGCGGTCAAAACAAATGCAACGCCGCAGGTCGCGGCTGTCGGCCGGGTGTCGCGGGGGTGGCCCGCGAACGGCAGCCCGGTGACGAGCCGCCCTCCTGCCGCTCTACCACACCGGAGTGGCGTGCGCCACTCGGGCGCCCGGCGGTGTCGCCCGGCGGGTCGCCCGGCACCACCGCCGGGCCCCGCGCTCAGCCCCTGCCCGCCGCCAGGACGACCCCCAAGAACATCAGGGCCCAGAACGCGGAACCCAGGTAGCCGACCACCAGGCCGATGACCGCCGCCCAGTCCCCGTCCTGGTTGCGCTCCCTGATCTGCGTGCGGGCGATGTGGCCGGTGATCACCGCGGGCAGCGACAGCCCGGACAGGCCGAGCACCATCGACGTGACGGCCAGGCCGTTGGTGGACCGCACCTGGTACGGCGGCGGGTAGGGCATCGGCGGCGGGTACGGCTGGAACGTCCGCGGCACCGGCTGAAACGTCTGCGGCACCGGCCGCCCGTCGAACGCCGGCGGCGCCACCGGCCCCGACGGCAGGTCGGCGACCAGCGCGGACAGCTGGCCGTAGGTCTGCGCGACGCTCGCCGCCTCGTGGCGCTGCTCGTACTCCTGCAACGACAGCCGGCCCTCGGCGTACGCGGCCTTCAGCACGTCGATCGTGCGGTCGCGGTCCGCGTGCGCCGCCCGCATCCCGGCCTGCGGCGAGGGCTCGCCCCACGGCTGGACAGCCATCCGTCGCCTCCCGACACCACGGCGCGCGCTGCGCGCCCAACTGGTCCTCATAGTGCCGGACGAACGGGGCGGCTGAGTAGTTGCCAGTTCCCGGAACGGGATTCCGGCAGCCGGTGTGCCTCACCCGTTCGGGGGACAAACTCAGGGCATCCTCAACTCGGACGACAGCCCGTTCGACGAGTGACAGGCTGAGTCCGAACGGCCCGACGAGCCGACGAACCAACGAACCAGAGAAGGCAACCATGCAGGCCTCAGCGCCTCCGCCGTCCGACACCCCCGGACCCGCCACCCCGTCCGCCGCCTCCGCGGTCAGCATCCAGGGGCTGTGGAAGCACTTCGGCGCCCAGGCCGCCGTCGCCGGGCTCAGCCTGGAGCTGCCGGCCGGCGCGTTCATCGGACTGGTGGGCCCGAACGGCGCGGGCAAGACCACGACGCTCTCCATGGTCACCGGCCTGCTCCGGCCCGACCAGGGCACCGTCCTCGTCCACGGCGGCGACGTCTGGGCCGACCCGGTCGCCGTCAAGGCGCGGATCGGCATCCTGCCCGAGGGCCTGCGGATGTTCGAGCGGCTCAGCGGGCGCGAACTCCTCCAGTACAACGGGCGGCTGCGCGGCCTGCCCGGCGCCGAGGTGGACCGCCGGGCCGAGGAGCTGCTGGCCGTCCTGGACCTCGCCGCCGACGCCGACAAGCTCGTCGCCGACTACTCCACCGGCATGCGCAAGAAGATCGGCCTCGCCGCCGCCCTGCTGCACAACCCCGACGTGCTGTTCCTGGACGAGCCGTTCGAGGGCGTCGACCCGGTCTCCGCGCAGACCATCCGCGGCGTGCTCAAGCGGTACGCGGCGGCCGGCTCGACGGTGGTCTTCTCCAGCCACGTCATGGAGCTCGTCGAGCAGCTCTGCGACTGGGTCGCCGTCGTCAACGCCGGCCGGGTCATCGCCCACGGGCCGCTGGACGCCGTCCGCGGCGGGCGCAGCCTGCACGAGGCGTTCCTCGACCTGATCGGCGTCCGCGAGGACGACGGGCAGGCGCTGGGCTGGCTCGGCGGCGGGAACGCCGGGAGCGGTCGGTGACCGCCGCGGTGCCCGACGGCGGGACGGTCGTCCGCGCGCTCGTCGCACTCAAGCTGCGGCTGCTGCGCAACGGGCTGAAGCGCAGCCCGGGCCGGGCCGGGGTGTACGTCGTCGGCGCCGTGCTCGGCCTGCTCTTCGCCGCCGGGGTCGCCCTCGGCCTGGCGGTGCTCAACGGCCGCGCCGCGGGCTCCGGGGACGCCGGCGTGATGCTGGTCGGCGTGCTGACCCTTGGCTGGGCCGCGATCCCGCTGTTCCTGTTCTCCAGCGACGAGAGCGCCGACCCGACCCGCCTCACCATGCTGCCGCTGCGGCCGGGCCCCCTGCTGCGCGGCTCGCTGCTCGCCAGCCTGATCGGGCCCGGCCCGCTGGTCAGCCTGGTGCTCGTCACCGGCGCGGCGCTGTCCGGCGCGAACGGCGGCGCCTCGGCGGCGGCCGACGTGATCGGCGTGCCGCTCGCCGTGCTGTGCCTGGTCACGCTCTCCCGGGCGGTCGCGGCCGGCAACGCCCGGATGCTGTCCAGCCGGCGCGGCAAGGACTTCGCGATCTTCGGCGGGCTGCTGTTCGCGCTGCTCGTCCAGGGCGCCAACGTCGGCTGGCAGAGCACCTTCGGCCGGCCCGGCGCCGACGGGCACCTCGACCTCAGCCCGCTGCGGCCGATCGCCGCCGTGCTGCGCTGGATCCCGCCGATCGGCGCGATGGACGCGGGCCGGACGGCCGGCGAGGGCCGGTACGCGCTCGCGCTGCTCCAGCTGGCGCTGGCCGCCGCCCTGCTCGCCCTGCTGCTGCGCTGGTGGCGGCGGAGCCTCCAGGAGCTGATGGTCACCGCGGACTCCTCGACCCTGGAGGTCGCGCGCGGCGTGCAGAGCTCGCGCGGCTGGGGCTTCCTGCCGGACGGCCGCGCCGGCGCGGTGATGCAGCGCCACCTGCGGTACGCCTGGCGCGAGCCGCGGGCCAAGGCGGCGGTGTTCACGAGCATCGGCATGACGCTGGTGATCTGCGTGCTGTCGGTGGTCCAGGGCTGGTCGAGCGTCTACCTGCTGGCGGCGACCGGGATGTTCCTCGGGCTGCAGATGCTCAACCTGTTCGGCATGGACGGCTCGGCGTTCTGGATGGTCGCCGCGACCCTGCGCACCCCGGCCGACGCCCGGGACGAGCTGCGCGGACGGGCGTACGCGGTCCTGTCGTACGCGGTGCCGGTGACGCTGGTGCTCGGCCTGGTGCTGACCCTCGTCACCGGGGACTGGGCACACCTGCCGTCCGCCCTCGGCCTCGCGTTCACGCTCCTCGGCTGCGGCATCGCGGTCGGCTCGATGCTGAGCGTGCTCGCGCCGTACACGATGCCGTCCGACAGCAACCCGATGCGCAACGCCGCACCCGGGCAGAGCGGGCTGGTGCTGCTCAACCAGTTCGGGTCGATGCTGGGCGTCTCGCTGCTGGCCCTGCCCGTCGGCGGCTACCTGGGTTGGGCCCTCGCCGCCGACCGGCCGACCTGGCCGGTGCTGCTGGTCGGGCCGCTCTACGGCGGGCTGGTCGCCCACCTCGGCGTCCGCCTGGCCGGCGGCCGCCTGCTGGAGCGCACCCCGGAGATCCTGGCCAAGGCCATCGAGCGCTGAGTCACCCGCGCCGAGCGCCCGGTCCCCGGCGCTGGGGGCCGGGCGCTCGCTCGTGCAACGGGCCGTCCGCGCGTCACGCGGACCGGCGCGGACCGGCGCTCCGGCGCACCCGTCCCCGTCCCCCATCCCCGCGCGCACGCGCCCACGCCCCGGCAGCGCTCGACGGCCGTCTCCCGCCGCCCCTCGGCCGCCCCTCGGTGACGCCGTGCGCTCCGGCATCATGGCTGGAGGAAACGGGCCGTCGACGAGAGCAGGGACACACCGTGGGCAAGCGGGCGCAGCAGGGTGGCGGGGACGCCGGACCGCTGCTGGAGCAGGCGGTGCGGTCGGTGCTGACGGCCCCGGACGAGCGGCTGGACCTCGCACTGGACACCGGCGCGTCGCTGCTGGCCGCGTCGGCCGGGCAGTGGCCGGCGGTGAGCCGGGCGGTGCTCGGGTACGCGGACACCGCCGTCGGGCGGTGCTGGTCGGCGGGGTGGCGCCCGGCCGACCTGGTGCGGGTGGTCCGGCGCGAGCTGAAGCCCGTCCACCTCGCGCTCGCCGTGGACCTGATCGCCGCCGAGGGCCGCCGCCACCCGGCGGCCGCGCTGGACCGGCGCTGGCAGGAGCAGCTGCGCGAGCTGGAGACCGAGGTGTGGTGGCCCGGCGACGACGGCTACCTGGCCGCCTTCGCCCAGCGCCACCGGCTGGACCGCTTCGCGCTCGCCACCGCCGCCCTGGAGCTGATCCGCACCTGGGGGCGGCTGCCCCCGATCGCCCCGGTCGGGCCCGTGCCCGGGCAAGCGCCGGTGCGCGGCGCGGCGGGCCCGGTGCCGGGCGAGCCGCGGATGCTGGCGCGGATCCGGGCGCTGCTGGCGAAGGCCGAGTCCACCGAGTTCCCGGACGAGGCCGAGGCGCTGACCGCCAAGGCCCAGCAGCTGATGGCCCAGCACAGCATCGACGACGCCCTGGTGGCCGCCGCGGGCACCGACCGGAACGCCCCCGCGGCGCTGCGGATCGGCGTGGACAACCCGTACGAGGGCCCGAAGACGATGCTGCTGGACGCGGTGGCGGCGGCGAACCGGTGCCGGGTGGTGTGGGCGAAGGAGTTCGGCTTCTGTACGGTGGTCGGCTTCGACGGCGACCTGGACGGCGTCGAGCTGCTGTACACCTCGCTGCTGGTGCAGGCCACGCACGCGCTCAACAAGGCCGGCGCGGGCCGGGACTCGCGCACCAAGGCGTTCCGGCAGTCGTTCCTGGTCGCCTACGCGGCGCGGATCCGCGAGCGGCTGACCGACGCCACCGAGCGGACGACCAGCGCCGCGGCGGCCGGGCGGCACCTGCGCGAGGACGGCACCGAGGAGCAACTGCTGCCGGACGAGCGGCTGTTGCCCGCCCTCGCCGCCCGTTCCGAGGCGGTGGACGAGGAGGTCGGCCGGCTCTTCCCGAAGCTGGTGTCGCAGCGGGTGCGGGTGAGCGACGGCGAGGGCTGGGCGGCCGGCCGGGCCGCCGCGGACCGGGCCGCCCTGCACGGGCGCGCCGGGGAGATCCGCCGGTAGCGGGCCGTTCGCGCCTGGTGACCCGACGGCCGGGGTGACCTGATAGAACGTAGTCCGCCACGAACAAGGGGGATCGACGTGACGGATTCGGCGGCCGAGGCGGGTTACCGCGACCGGGTGCGCGGGACGCTGCTCGGCGGCGCGATCGGCGACGCGCTGGGCTGGCCGGTGGAGTTCCAGCAGCTGCACCAGATCCGGGACCAGCACGGACCGGACGGCGTGACCGGGCTGCTGCCCGCCGCGCGCACCGGGACGGTCGAGGTCACCGACGACACCCAGATGACGCTGTTCACCGCCGAGGGCCTGATCCGCGGCTTCGTCCGCGGCTGGTCCGGCGGCGGCGGTTCGGTGCCGGAGGCCGTCCACGGCGCGTACCGGCGCTGGCTGCTGACCCAGTACCAGCCCGCGCCGGACGCCGCACCCCTCCCCCGCCCGTACGACGGCTGGCTGCTGCGGCAGCCGTTCCTGTACGCCCGGCGGGCTCCGGGCAACGCCTGCCTGAGCGGGGTCTCCGAGCACCCGCAGTTCGAGCCGCCGGCCCGGATCGGGCTGCCCGGGCCGATCAACCCCGGCTCCAAGGGCTGCGGCACGGTGATGCGCTCGGCGCCGTTCGGGCTGGCCCGGCTGGGCGCGGACCAGGCCTTCGGGCTCGCCGTGCAGTGCGCCCAGCTGACCCACGGGCACCCGACCGGCTACCTCGCGGCGGGCGCGTTCGCGGCGCTCGTCGAGCGGCTGGTGGGCGGCACCGAGCCGTGGGCCGCGGTCGGCGAGACCGTCGACCAGATCCGCGAGCTGCCGGCCTCGAAGGAGACGGTGCAGGCACTGGCCCGGGCCGTGCGGGTGGCGCAGGAGTCGGAGCCGTCGGCGGAGGCGGTGGAGCGGGTCGGGCTCGGCTGGATCGCCGAGGAGTGCCTGGCCATCGCGGTGTACTCGCTGCTGGCCGCGACCCTCGACCCCGACCCGGTGCGCACCGCGCTGCTGCTGTCGGTGAACCACTCCGGGGACAGCGACTCCACCGGCGCGGTCTGCGGCAACCTGGCCGGTGCCGCGTACGGCGCCGCGGCCCTGCCGCCCGAGTGGGCGGGGGCGGTCGAGGGCCGGGCGGAGCTGCTGCGCGTGGCGGACGACCTGCTGGTGCTGTTCGGCAGCCGGGATCCGTCCCACCCGGCGCTCGGCGGGCGCTACCCGGCCTGGTGATCCGGCGCGGCCCCGCTCACCGCGCCTGCGGGTCGGTGACCTGACCGAGGAAGAGCGGCCGTCCGCTGCTGGTGTCCCGGATCAGGAACAGGAACGGCCGGTCGACGTGCAGTTGGGCGGGGCGCGGGGCCGGCGCCGCCGCCCCGGCCATCCCGGCGCCGCTGCCGGCCGCCGCGACCGTGCCCTCCTCGTCCACCTCGATGGTGGCCTTCTGCACCACCGTGCCGATGGTGAGCGCCTCCTTGGACATGCCGCCGAAGTCGGCGTTCCGGTCGAAGGCCGTGTTGACGCCGAGCGCGCGCAGCGTGGTGGTGAGCTCCTTGGACGTGTCGAAGTGGAAGCGCGGGAGCTCCAGGTCGACGGGCCGCGGGGCGAGTCCGCCGAGGATGCGGTCGAGCTGGGCCTGGTCGAGCCCCTTGCTGAAGGCGGCGAAGCCGCCCTGCGCGGGGACGATCACGTCCATCGCCAACCCGCCTCCGGTGTACGGGAGTTCGACGGCCTGCCAGGGCTCGCCGACGATCCCGCCGGAGCCCTCGGCGTACTTGAGGCTGCCGCTCTGGGCCATCGTGCTCACGTTCGGGGCGGAGCCGTCGAGCTTGTGGAACGGACGGTCGGCGGTGTGCTCCGGCTTGAACGGGGAGGCCCACTTCGCCTTGAGGTAGAGCGCGTCGGTGAGGACCATACGGGTCTCGGTGCTGATCTGCCCCTGCGCGAAGAGGTCCTTGATCCGTCCTTCGGTGGCCTTCTCCACGGCCGCGTTGACGGCCTTGCGGGCGTTCTCCGGGTCCGCGCGGAAGTCGGCCGGGTGCACGCCGGTGTCGAAGGCGTCGGCGAGGGTCTGCAGGTAGTCGGGCTGCACGGCGAAGCCCTGCTGCGTCCAGAGGTCGTCGGACTGGCGCAGGGTGACGTCGTCGTCCGCCGGGGCCGAGCGGTCGAGCGCGCCGGTGGCGAGGGCGTACTGCTGCGGGGTGAGGCCGGTGTGCAGGGCCTTGGCGAGCTCGTCGGCGGTGGTGCCGCGGGCGCCGGGCAGCAGCATCGCGAGCAGGGTGGCCAGGCCGGACGGGGACAGCACGAGGTTGCGGCCGGCGGCGTCGGGCTCGGCGGTGAGGGTGTGGAGGAGGTCCAGGCCGAACGCGTCGGTGCCGGCGGCGGTCGCGGCCACCTGCGCCGGGTCGACCGCGGGACGGCCGGCGGAGGCCGACACGCGGATCACCGGGGGCGCGGCCGGCGTGGTGGCGCCGGTGCTGCCGCAGCCCGCGGCCAGCGGGGCGGCGAGCGCGGCGGCGAGGAGCAGCGCCGCCGGGCGGCGGTGGCTGCGGCGGGTCGCGTGAGGGCTGCGGTACGTCATGGCCCTTCGACGCGGCCCGCCGCCCGCCGGTTCCCCCGCCGTCCACCGGCCGTCCGCGCTCAGTCCCAGAGCGCGCCGAACTCCAGCAGCTCGTCCCGGTGCTCGATCCGCTCGACCCACTCGGCCGGCCAGGCCGCCTCCCCGTGGTGGGCGCCGGCGAAGGCGCCGGTCAGGCAGGCGAGGGAGTCGGAGTCCCCGCTGGAGTAGGCGGCGCGGCGGACGGCGGCCACCGGGTCGTCCGGCAGCAGCAGGAAGCAGAGCAGGCCGGTGGCGAAGGCCTCCTCGGCGATCCAGCCCTCGCCGGTGACCAGGCACGGGTCGGCCTCGACGTCCGGTGCGGCGAGCGCGGCGTCCACCTGGTCGAGCGACGTCAGGCAGTCGTCCCAGCCGCGGGCGATGACGGCCTGCGGGGAGCTGCCGAACCAGCGGTCGCCGAGGTCGCCGAGCCAGAACTCGTCGTAGTGGTCGCGGCGGGCGAGCGCGTATGCACGCAGGACCGCGGTCAGGCCGGCTGGCGGCACGCCCTCGGCGAGCTTGCGGACGGCGTACGCGGTGAGGTCGCTCGCGGCGAGCGCGGTGGGGTGGCCGTGGGTGAGCGCGGACTGCAGCTGCGCGGCGCCGGAGTGCTGGCGCGCGTCGAGCTCGCGGATCAGGCCGACGGGGGCGACCCGCATGTTGGCGCCGCAGCCCTTGGAGCCGACGTCGCTCGCCTGCTGCCAGCGGACCTTGTCGTGGCTGAGCCGCTCGCAGGCGCGCAGGCAGGTCATGCCGGGGGCGCGGTTGTTGTCCGGGGAGCGCCACCAGTCGACGAACTCCTCGCGGACGGGCCGCTCCAACCGCAACGGCGTCAGCGGCCCGCGCGCGAGGGCGGTGCGCAGGCCACGGGCGAGGGCGAGCGTCATCTGGGTGTCGTCCGTGATCAACGCCCGCTGTGGAAGCGGGAGTTGCCGCCAGTCGGGCCAGTCGCCCGCGATCGCCTCCACCGTCTTGAACTCCGTCACCCGGCCGATCGCGTCCCCGATCGCCAGGCCCAGCAGCGTGCCCGTCGCCTTGCCCACGGCCACTCCCCCTCTTCCGTCACACCTCGACCAACAGCTCTTCGAGCCCCCGGATCACGTAGCCCGGGCGCCACTCGGGCTCGCGGACGAGCCGCAGGCCCGGCGCCCGGCGCAGCAGCGCGCCGTACGACTCGGTGAGCTCCAGTCTGGCAAGCGGGGCGCCGAGGCAGAAATGGATTCCGGCGCCGAAGGTGACGTGCGGGTTGTCGGTGCGGCCGAGGTCGAGCCGGTCGGGGTCGGCGAAGCGCTCCGGGTCGCGGTTGGCGGAGCCGAAGAGCAGGGCGATCTCGGAGCCGCGCGGGATGGTGACGCCGCGGACCTCGACGTCCTCCAGTACCCACCGCTCGAACATCTGCAGCGGGGTGTCCCAGCGCATCAGTTCCTCGACGGCGGTGGGCAGCAGGCCGTCCACGTCGGCGCGCAGCCGGGCGTGTTCGCCGGGGTTGCGGAACAGCGCCCACCAGCCGTTGCCGGTGGTGTTGACGGTGGCCTCGTGGCCGGCGTTGAGCAGCAGCACGCAGGTGGAGATCATCTCCTGCTCGCTGAGCGCGTCGGTGCCCTCCTGGGCCTGGATGAGCGCGCTGATCAGGTCGGTGCCGGGGGCCGCGCGGCGCTCGCGGATCAGGCCCCGCAGGTAGTCGGAGAACTCGATGCTCGCGGTGACCGCCCGGCGGGCCGCCTCCTCGGTCGGGTTGAGCTCGAACATCCCGGTGATGTCGGCGGACCAGGGCCGCAGCAGGTGCCGGTCGGCCTCGGGCACGCCCAGCATCTCGGCGATGACGGCGACCGGCAGCGGCTCGGCGACGGCGGCGACGAGGTCACCGCCGCCGTCCGCGAGCAGTCCGTCCACAAGCTCCGTGGCGAGCCGCCGGACGGTCGGTCGCAGGCCCTCGACCATGCGCGGGGTGAAGGCCTTGGAGACCAGCCGGCGGATCCGGGTGTGGTCGGGGGCCTCCAGGTCGAGCAGCCCGTGGTCGTTGAGGGTGTGGAACGGCTCGTGCGCCGGGTCGGGCGCGGGCCGGCCGAACTCCTCGTGGCTGAAGCGGTGGGTGTACGTGCGCCCGAGGCGCCGGTCGCGCAGCAGCGCGCTGACGTCCTCGTGGCGCGAGACGAGCCACTGCTTCGTCGGCTCGTAGTACGTCACCGGCGCGTGCTCGCGCAGTTCGGCGTACGCGTCGTACGGGTGGGCCACGAACGCCGCGGACCAGGGGTCGAACTTCGCCGTCGTCGTCATCGGTCGATCACTCCAGGCCGTCGGGGGGTGCCGGGGCGATCATCGTACGCACGCGGGTTCGTCCGTTTTAAGACCGCTCGGCCTCAAGCGTGCTCGGCGAGCAACTTCCGCACCAGCGCCGGGAGGGCCGTGGAGATCGGCTCGCGGATCACCTCGTCCGCGGCCTCGTCGAACGGCGTCGGCTCGGCGTTCATCACGACCAGGCGGGCGCCGCCCTCCAGCGCGATCTGCGGCAGCGAGGCCACCGGGTAGACCTGGAGGCTGGTGCCCACCGCGACGAAGAGGTCGCAGGCCTTGGCGATCGCGTCGGCCTGCCGGAGCACCACCGGGTCCAGCGCCTCCCCGAACATCACCGTCCGCGGGCGCAGGATCCCGCCGCACTCCCGGCACGCCGGGTCCGGCTCCCCCGCCTCGACCCGGGCCAGCGCGTCGGCCATGTCGCCGACCACCCGGCAGCGCGCGCACTGCACCTCCCGTGCGGTGCCGTGCAGTTCGAGCACCTTGCGGGCGGGCAGACCGGCCCGCTGGTGCAGGCCGTCCACATTCTGCGTGAGCACCCGCACGGGCAGCCCGGAGCGCTCCAGCTCGACCAGCGCGCGGTGCCCGGCGTTCGGCTCGGCGGCCAGCGCGCCGGCGTCCCGGCGCATCAGCCAGGCCCGGCGGCGCACCTCGGGGTCGGCCAGGTACGGGCCGAGGGTCACCAGCTTCTGGGCCGACGGATCGCGCTGCCAAAGCCCCTGCGGGCCGCGGTAGTCGGGGATGCCGGAGTCGGTCGAGATGCCCGCGCCGGTGAGCACGGCGATCAGCGGGCGCTTCGCGTTCATATCCCGGACGGTACGGGTCAGGGCCTCCGGGCGACCACCGAATATCCGCCCCCTAGACCAGCACGGTCCGCGGCGCAGCGCCGAGGCGGACCAGCGGGGCCAGTGCCACCAGGTAGCAGGCGGCGGCCACCGGGATCATCGCCAGGTCGGCCGCCGACGCGACGGTCCCGACCAGCATCAGCACCGGGCTCCACCAGCGCAGCGTCCGGGCCGCGCCCACCGAGGCGGCGACCAGCAGCGCCAGCAGGCCGACGTAGAACAGCAGCGGGCCCACCTTGTACACCGCCGCGAGCACGCCGGGGACGGCCTGGACGCGCTCGAACAGCCGCGACTGGTCCGCCTTGTCCGCCGCCATCAGGCCGACGACGAGGTCGATCCCGATCTGCACCAGCGAGGCCGCCAGGCCCGCGAACGCCACCCCCAGCGCGGTGCCCGCCGCCATCCGCCCGGCCGTCGTGCCGCGCGGGGCGATCAGCCGGCGCAGCGCGAGGAAGACCGGCGCGAACAGCAGCAGCCCGGCGAACATCGCCGTGTGCCCGGCCGTCCAGCCGAGGCCCGGCTCGCGGGAGCCGGGGACGAGCCTGATGCCGCCGTACAGCGCCATCAGGGCGGGGGCGCCGACGACGGCGTAGGCGGTGAGGCGGGTGCCAGTGTTCCGAGCGGTGTTCATCTGCGTACTCCCGTGGTGTCCGTGATCCGTGCTCCGACACCACCGATGCTGTCCGCCGGGGCCCTCGTCGCGGATCGCCCGCACCGGCGAACTCCCCGCCTCCCCCGCGAGAGGGAGGGTCTCAGGCCTCCCCCGCCACGACCGCGCCGGCCTCGTACGCGAACACCACCGCGTGCACCCGGTCGCGCAGCCCGAGCTTGCTCAGCACATTGCTGACGTGCGTCTTCACGGTGTGCTCGCTGACCACCAGCTCCGCCGCGATCTCCGCGTTGGACAGCCCGCGCGCGAGCAGCCGCAGCGTCTCCTGCTCGCGCAGGGTCAGCTGTTCCAGCAGCTTGGACGGCGGACGCACCGCCCGCTCCGGCGTGCCCGGGCGACGCGCCGCGAACTCGCCGATCAGCCGCTTCGTCACCGAGGGCGCGAGCAGCGCCTCCCCCGAGGCGACCATCCGCACGCCGTGCGCCAGGTCGTCCCGGCGGACGTCCTTCAGCAGGAAACCGCTCGCACCCGCGTACAGCGCGTCGAAGACGTAGTCGTCGATGTCGAAGGTGGTCAGCATGATCACCTTCGTGGCCGGGAACTCCGCGCACACCCGCCGGGCCGCCTCCAGCCCGTCCATCACGGGCATGCGGACGTCCAGCAGCAGTACGTCGGGGCCGTGCTCGCGCACGGCCTCGACCGCCTCGGCGCCGTCGCACGCCTCGGCCACCACCTCGATGTCCGGCTGGGCGTCCAGGATCATCCCGAACCCGGCCCGCACCAGCTCCTGGTCGTCCGCGACGACCACCCGTATCGGCGTCATCCGCCCACCCTCTCCGCCACCCCGGCCGGCCCCAACGGCAGCCGGGCAGTCACCAGGAAGCCCTCGCCCGCGGGCCCGGGCCCGGCCTCGGCCCGCCCACCGCAGGCGGCGGCCCGCTCCCGGATACCGACCAGCCCGCGCCCGCCGGACCAGCCGCCCGCCGCGCGGTCGGCGGCCATCGGCACGCCGCGGCCGTTGTCGGACACCACGACCTCCAGCGCGTCGCCGGCCCGGCGCACCCGGATCGCGGCGCGGTCGGCACCGGAGTGCTTGACGGTGTTGGTCAGCGCCTCCTGCACGATCCGGTACGCCGCCGCCTCGACGTCGGCGGGCACCGCTCCCAGCCCGCCCGCGAGGTCGAGCTCCACCCGCAGGCCGGCGCCGCGCACCCGCTCGGCCACGTCGGCCAGCTCGGCCAGCCGCGGCTGCGGGGCCAGCTCGGGGCTCGCCCCGTCCTCCTTCAACACCCCCAGCACGAGCCGCAGTTGGACCATCGCGTCGCGGCCGGAATCGGCGATCGTGTCGAACGCGCGGATCGCCCGCTCCGGCTTGGTGTGCACCACGAGCGGCCCGGCCTCGGCCTGGATGACCATCAACGACACGGCGTGCGCCAGGATGTCGTGCATCTCCCGCGCGATCCTGGCCCGCTCCTCGGCGACCGCCCTGGCCGCCTCGCTGGCCGCCCGCTCACCGGCCTCCCTGGCCCGCTCCGCCTCCACCCGGGCGAGCCGGCGCTGGGTGCGCACGAGCGAGCCGAAGACGAACGAGCCGACCGAGGTGAGCAGGCTGAACAGCATGCCGTTCGGCGAGTGGGTGCCCACCACGTTGGCGAGCACCACGACCGCGAGGACCGTCCAGCGCTGCCGCTCGGAGGAGCGCTCGGCCACCGTGTAGATGCCGATCACCGCGTACAGCGGCAGCTGCGGGTTCGCCGAGTGCGCGACCAGCGACAGCGTCATCGAGGCCACGCTCACCAGAGCGAGCGAGCTCAGCGTGAACCGGCGCCGCCAGGGCAGCGGCAGCGCGGTCGAGACCGCCACCAGGTAGACCCACCAGGGCCGCGACGTCACGTCGTTGTAGACCGACCACACCGAGACCGCCGCCGAGGCCAGCGCCAGCAGCGAGTCCAGCGCGTACGGGCTCCGCCCGGCCGCCCAGCCCCGCCAGCGCGCAGCACGCTCCACCGTCGTACCTCCCCCGTACCCGGGGACGCCGCCCCCGCGGAGAAGATCATGCCCTACCGGCAGGACCTCCGGGACGGCCCGGGCCGCCGGACACACGGGGGCGGGCACAGGGGCCCGGTCAGACACCGGAGACCGTCACACCGCCGGTCTCGGCCCGCGCGGTGATGCTGCGCGCCGCCCCCGTCTTCGACGGGATGCCGAGGTCCACCCCGCCGACCCCGGCCTGCGCGTCCACCGCGTACTCCGCCGCGGCCGGCACCTTCAGCCGCACGCCGCCGTTCGCCGTCCGGGCCTCGACCTTCGCCGGCGCCGACGCGAAGTCCGCCCGCACCCCGCCGTTGGTGGCGCTCAGCCGCACCTGCTGCGAGGTCAGCCCGGTCGCCTCGACGCCGCCGTTGCCGACCGAGGCGTCGACCTCGGCGGCCAGCCCGATCAGCCGCACCCCGCCGGTCGTCTGCTTGACGCTGACCTTCGTCCCGGCCGGCACCTGCACGTCGTACCCGACGCCGCACGAGTCGCAGTCGTACGTCAGCCGCAGCACACCGTCCTTCACCTCGTGCGTGGTGCGCGGCGCGTCCCCCTTGTAGTTCTGCGTCTCGGTCACCTGGACCGCACTGCCGCCGCCCGTCACGACGACCCCGCCGGTGTGCCCCTCGATCACCAGCTCCCGGACACCGTCCGTGACGCCGTAGCTCACCGTGCGGTGCTCCTCGTCCCCACCCCCGAACGGCAGGCACGCCGACATCCCGAACAGCACGGCACCCGTGATCGCCATCGCACCCAGTACCCGCTTCATTTCCGGCCCCCTTCGCAAGCCCGTCCTCCCGACACCGAGAAGACTCGCGCAGCGACCCCCTCCCCCGCCTCCCTCCCGGGAGCGGTCCTCCGCGCTCCCCCGCACGGGGGATACGGCCCGGAAACGCCGCAGGGCGGCCACCCCGTGAGGGGTGACCGCCCTGCGGTCTTTCGACGTGGGACTCAGCCGGTGTACGGGCCGTAGTCGTAGTCGTCCAACGGGACCGCCGCGCCGGAGCCGGCGGCGAAGGGCGACAGGTCGTAGTCGTCGTAGCCGACGGCCGAGTACATGGCGGCCTTGGCCTCCTCGGTCGGCTCGACCCGGATGTTGCGGTAGCGGGGCAGACCCGTACCGGCCGGGATGAGCTTACCGAGGATGACGTTCTCCTTGAGGCCCAGCAGCGGGTCCGACTTGGCGTGGATCGCCGCGTCGGTGAGGACCCGGGTCGTCTCCTGGAAGGAGGCGGCCGACAGCCAGGACTCGGTGGCCAGCGAGGCCTTGGTGATACCCATCAGCTGCGGACGGCCGGAGGCGGGGTGACCGCCCTCGGAGACCACACGACGGTTCTCGGTCTCGAAGCGGCCGCGCTCGACGAGCTCGCCCGGGAGCAGCTCGGCGTCGCCCGACTCGATGATCGTCACGCGGCGGAGCATCTGCCGGATGATGATCTCGATGTGCTTGTCGTGGATCGACACACCCTGCGAGTTGTAGACCTTCTGGACCTCGGCGACCAGGTGGACCTGGACGGCACGCTGGCCCATGATGCGCAGGACGTCGTGCGGGTTGGTGGCACCCATGGTCAGCTTCTGGCCGACCTCGACCGCCTCGCCCTCGCTGACGAGCAGCTTCACGCGCTTGGACACCGGGTACGCGATCTCGTCGGTGCCGTCGTCCGGCGTGATGACGATCTTGCGGGTCTTCTCGGTGTCCTCGATCCGCGCCCGGCCCGTGGCCTCCGAGATCGGAGCGACACCCTTCGGGGTACGGGCCTCGAAGAGCTCGACGACACGCGGCAGACCCTGGGTGATGTCGTCACCGGCCACACCACCGGTGTGGAAGGTACGCATGGTCAGCTGGGTACCGGGCTCACCGATGGACTGGGCGGCGATGATGCCGACCGCCTCACCGATGTCGACCAGCTTGCCGGTGGCCAGCGAACGGCCGTAGCAGAAGGCACAGGTGCCGACGGCCGACTCACAGGTCAGGATCGAGCGGACCTTGACCTCGGCGATGCCGTGGCGGATCAGCTCGTCGATCAGCACGTCACCGAGGTCGGTGTTGGCGGTGGCAAGGAGCTTGCCGTCCACCGTGATGTCCTCGGCGAGCATGCGGGCGTACACGCTGGTCTCGACGTCGTCGGCCTTGCGCAGCACGCCGTCGGCGCCCACGGAACCGATCGACAGCTTCAGGCCGCGCTCGGTGCCGCAGTCCTCCTCGCGGATGATGACGTCCTGGGAGACGTCGACCAGACGACGGGTGAGGTAGCCGGAGTCGGCGGTACGGAGGGCGGTGTCGGCCAGACCCTTACGGGCACCGTGGGTGGAGATGAAGTACTCCAGCACGGTGAGACCCTCACGGAACGACGCCTTGATGGGTCGCGGGATGGTCTCGTTCTTGGCGTTCGACACCAGACCACGCATACCGGCGATCTGGCGCATCTGCATCATGTTTCCACGAGCACCCGAGTCGACCATCATGAAGATGGGGTTCGTCTTCGGGAAGTTCGCGGCCATGGCGTCCGCGACCTCGTTGGTCGCCTGGGTCCAGATGCCGACGAGCTCCTGCTTGCGCTCGTCGTTGGTGATCAGACCGCGCTCGTACTGCTTCTGGACCTTCTCCGCCTTGGCCTCGAAGCCCTCCAGGATCTGGGGCTTGCTCGGCGGGACGATGACGTCCGAGATCGAGACGGTGACACCGGAACGGGTCGACCAGTGGAAACCGGACGCCTTCAGGTTGTCCAGGGTCGCCGCGACGACGACCTTGGGGTAGCGCTCAGCCAGGTCGTTGACGATCGCGGAGAGCTGCTTCTTGCCCACCTCGTAGTCGACGAACGGGTAGTCCTCGGGCAGCAGCTCGTTGAAGAGCGCGCGGCCCAGGGTCGTGCTCAGGCGGAAGGGCTCGCCCTCGAACCAGGTCGACTGGCCGTCCTCGTCCACCGGAGCGGTCCAGCCGCGCGGCGGGACGGTGCCGGCGCCGAGGCGCAGCTCGATCGGGGCCTGGACGTCCAGCTCGCGGGCGTCGAAGGCCATGATCGCCTCGGCGGTCGACGAGAAGGTGCGCCCGGCGCCCTTCACGTTGTCGCGGTCCGAGGTCAGGAAGAACAGACCGAGCACCATGTCCTGGGTCGGCATGGTGACGGGGCGACCGTCGGCCGGCTTCAGGATGTTGTTCGAGGACAGCATCAGGATGCGGGCCTCGGCCTGCGCCTCCGCGGAGAGCGGCAGGTGGACGGCCATCTGGTCACCGTCGAAGTCCGCGTTGAACGCGGTGCAGACGAGCGGGTGGATCTGGATGGCCTTGCCCTCGACCAGCTGCGGCTCGAAGGCCTGGATGCCGAGGCGGTGCAGGGTGGGCGCACGGTTCAGGAGGACCGGGTGCTCGGCGATGACCTCTTCGAGCACATCCCACACGACCGGGCGGGCGCGCTCGACCATGCGCTTGGCCGACTTGATGTTCTGCGCGTGGTTCAGGTCGACCAGGCGCTTCATCACGAACGGCTTGAAGAGCTCCAGCGCCATGGCCTTCGGCAGACCGCACTGGTACAGCTTGAGCTGCGGGCCGACGACGATGACCGAACGGGCCGAGTAGTCGACTCGCTTGCCGAGCAGGTTCTGGCGGAAACGACCCTGCTTGCCCT
>NZ_JBFBDY010000018.1:26064-37968 GCF_040683475.1 Kitasatospora sp. NPDC093558
CAGCTTGAGCTGCGGGCCGACGACGATGACCGAACGGGCCGAGTAGTCGACTCGCTTGCCGAGCAGGTTCTGGCGGAAACGACCCTGCTTGCCCTTCAGCATGTCGCTGAGGGACTTCAGCGGGCGGTTGCCCGGACCGGTGACCGGACGGCCGCGGCGGCCGTTGTCGAACAGCGCGTCGACGGCCTCCTGGAGCATGCGCTTCTCGTTGTTCACGATGATCTCGGGGGCACCGAGGTCGAGAAGCCGCTTCAGGCGGTTGTTGCGGTTGATGACGCGGCGGTACAGGTCGTTCAGGTCGGAGGTCGCGAAGCGGCCACCGTCCAGCTGCACCATCGGACGCAGGTCCGGCGGGATGACCGGGACGCAGTCCAGCACCATGCCGTTGGGCTTGTTGGTGGTCTGCAGGAACGCGGAGACGACCTTGAGGCGCTTGAGCGCACGGGTCTTCTTCTGGCCCTTGCCGGTGCGGATGATCTCGCGCAGGCGCTCGGACTCCTCCGCCAGGTCGAAGGTCTCGAGGCGGTCCTTGAGGGCCGCCGCGCCCATCGAGCCGGAGAAGTAGGTGCCGAAGCGGTCGCGCAGCTCGCGGTAGAGCAGCTCGTCGCCCTCGAGGTCCTGGACCTTGAGGTTCTTGAAGCGGGCCCACACCTCGTCGAGGCGGTCGAGCTCGCGCTGCGCGCGGTCGCGCAGCTGCTTCATCTCGCGCTCGGCGCTCTCGCGCACCTTGCGGCGCACGTCGGCCTTGGCGCCCTCGGCCTCGAGCTCGGCCAGGTCGGTCTCGGCCTTCTTGGCACGGCCTTCGAGGTCGGCGTCGCGGCGGTTCTCGATCTGCTGACGCTCGACCGAGACGTGCGCCTCCAGGGACGGCAGGTCGCGCTGGCGGCGCTCGTCGTCGACCCAGGTGATCATGTAGGCGGCGAAGTAGATGACCTTCTCGAGGTCCTTCGGCGCCAGGTCGAGCAGGTAGCCGAGGCGGGACGGCACACCCTTGAAGTACCAGATGTGGGTGACCGGGGCGGCCAGCTCGATGTGGCCCATCCGCTCACGGCGCACCTTGGCGCGGGTCACCTCGACGCCGCAGCGCTCACAGATGATGCCCTTGAAGCGGACGCGCTTGTACTTACCGCAGTAGCACTCCCAGTCCCGGGTGGGGCCGAAGATCTTCTCGCAGAAGAGTCCGTCCTTTTCGGGCTTCAGGGTGCGGTAGTTGATGGTCTCCGGCTTCTTGACCTCGCCGTGCGACCACTGGCGGATGTCGTCGGCGGTGGCCAGGCCGATGCGGAGCTCGTCGAAGAAGTTGACGTCAAGCACTGGTCGTCAAGCCCTCTTTCGTAAGTCGAGAGTCGTTCATGTGGTCTGAGGGGGGCCTGGGGGCGGGCCGGCCTGCGATCAGCAGGCCGGCCCAACCTCCGTCAGACCTCTTCGACGCTGCTCGGCTCGCGCCGGGACAGGTCGATGCCGAGCTCCTCGGCGGCGCGGAAGACGTCCTCGTCGGAGTCCCGCATCTCGATGGACTGGCCGTCCGAGGACAGCACCTCCACGTTGAGGCAGAGCGACTGCATTTCCTTGATGAGGACCTTGAAGGACTCGGGAATGCCGGGCTCGGGGATGTTCTCGCCCTTGACGATGGCCTCGTAGACCTTCACGCGGCCGAGCACGTCGTCGGACTTGATGGTGAGCAGCTCCTGCAGCGCGTAGGCCGCGCCGTACGCCTCGAGGGCCCACACCTCCATCTCACCGAAGCGCTGACCACCGAACTGCGCCTTACCACCGAGCGGCTGCTGGGTGATCATCGAGTACGGGCCGGTCGAACGGGCGTGGAGCTTGTCGTCGACCAGGTGGTGCAGCTTGAGGATGTACATGTAGCCGACCGAGACCGGCATCGGGAACGGCTCGCCGGAGCGGCCGTCGAACAGCCGGGCCTTGCCGGTGGAGTTCACCAGGCGCTCGCCGTCACGGGTGAGCGTGGTGTTGTCCAGCAGGCCGGTGATCTCGTCCTCGCGGGCGCCGTCGAAGACCGGGGTGGCGAGGTTGGTGCCGCCCTCGACCGTGTCGGCGCCGATCGCCTGCAGGCGCTGGGCCCACTCGTCGGCGAGGCCGGAGACGTCCCAGCCCTGCTTGGCGAGCCACCCGAGGTGAATCTCCAGGACCTGCCCGGGGTTCATTCGGGACGGGACGCCCAGCGGGTTGAGGATGATGTCGACCGGGGTGCCGTCCTCCAGGAACGGCATGTCCTCGACCGGCAGGATCTTGGAGATGACGCCCTTGTTGCCGTGACGGCCGGCGAGCTTGTCACCGTTGGTGATCTTGCGCTTCTGGGCCACGTAGACGCGGACCAGCTGGTTGACGCCCGGGGGCAGCTCGTCGCCCTCTTCGCGGTCGAAGACGCGGACGCCGATGACCTTGCCGGACTCACCGTGCGGCACCTTCAGCGAGGTGTCGCGGACCTCACGGGCCTTCTCACCGAAGATCGCGCGGAGCAGGCGCTCCTCCGGGGTCAGCTCGGTCTCGCCCTTCGGGGTGACCTTGCCGACCAGGATGTCGCCGGTGACGACGTCGGCGCCGATGCGGATGATGCCGCGCTCGTCGAGGTCGGCGAGGACCTCCTCGGAGACGTTCGGGATGTCCCGGGTGATCTCCTCGGGGCCGAGCTTGGTGTCACGGGCGTCGACCTCGTGCTCCTCGATGTGGATCGAGGAGAGGACGTCGTCCTGCACGAGGCGCTGCGACAGGATGATCGCGTCCTCGTAGTTGTGACCCTCCCACGACATGAACGCCACGAGCAGGTTCTTGCCGAGGGCCATCTCGCCCTCGTCGGTGCACGGGCCGTCGGCCAGGACCTGGCCGGTCTCGACCCGGGCGCCCTCGTCCACGAGCACCTTCTGGTTGAAGGCGGTGCCCTGGTTCGAGCGGGTGAACTTGGCGGCGCGGTACGTGGTGTACGTGCCGTCGTCGTTCGCCACGGTGACGTAGTCGGCCGAGACCTCCTGGACGACACCGGCCTTCTCGGCGGTGATGACGTCGGCGGCGTCGACGGCGCAGCGGTACTCCATGCCGGTGCCGACCAGCGGAGCCTCGCTCTTCAGCAGCGGCACCGCCTGGCGCATCATGTTGGAGCCCATGAGCGCGCGGTTGGCGTCGTCGTGCTCGAGGAACGGGATCATGGCGGTCGCGACCGACACCATCTGGCGCGGCGAGACGTCCATGTAGTCGATCTCGGTGCCGGGGATGTAGTCGATCTCGCCGCCACGGCGGCGGACCAGGACGCGCGGCTCGGCGAAGGTCAGCTCCGCCGTCAGCGGGGCGTTGGCCTGCGCGATGACGTAGCGGTCCTCCTCGTCGGCGGTGAGGTAGTCGACCTGCTCGGTGACGACACCCTCGATGACCTTGCGGTACGGGGTCTCGATGAAGCCGAAGGCGTTGACCCGGCCGTACGAGGCCAGCGACCCGATCAGACCGATGTTCGGGCCTTCGGGGGTCTCGATCGGACACATGCGGCCGTAGTGCGAGGGGTGCACGTCACGGACCTCGAAGCCGGCGCGCTCACGGGAGAGACCACCGGGACCGAGGGCGGACAGACGGCGCTTGTGGGTCAGGCCCGACAGCGGGTTCGTCTGGTCCATGAACTGCGACAGCTGGCTGGTGCCGAAGAACTCCTTGATGGAGGCGACGACCGGCCGGATGTTGATCAGGGTCTGCGGCGTGATCGCCTCGACGTCCTGGGTGGTCATGCGCTCGCGCACGACGCGCTCCATACGGGCGAGACCCGTACGGACCTGGTTCTGGATGAGCTCGCCGACGTTGCGCAGGCGGCGGTTGCCGAAGTGGTCGATGTCGTCGACCTCGACCACGATGTCGCGGCCGGTCTCGTCGTTCCACTCGGTCTCACCGGCGTGCAGCTTCACCAGGTACTTGATCGCACCGATGATGTCGGGCTCGGTGAGCACGCCGGAGTCCAGCGACTCGGCGTTGCCCAGCTTGCGGTTGACCTTGTAGCGGCCGACCTTGGCCAGGTCGTAGCGCTTCGGGTTGAAGTACAGGTTCTCCAGAAGCGTCTGCGCGGCCTCGCGCGTGGGCGGCTCGCCCGGACGCAGCTTGCGGTAGATGTCCAGCAGCGCGTCGTCCTGGCCCTGGGTGTGGTCCTTCTCCAGGGTGTTGCGCATGGACTCGTACTCGCCGAACTCCTCGAGAATCATCTCGTTGGTCCAGCCGAGCGCCTTGAGCAGCACGGTGACGGACTGCTTGCGCTTGCGGTCGATGCGGACGCCGACCATGTCGCGCTTGTCGATCTCCATCTCCAGCCAGGCACCACGCGAGGGGATGACCTTGCAGGAGTAGATGTCCTTGTCGGAGACCTTGTCCAGGGTGGAGTCGAAGTACACACCCGGGGAACGGACCAGCTGCGACACGACGACACGCTCGGTGCCGTTGATCACGAACGTGCCCTTGTGGGTCATGAGCGGGAAGTCGCCCATGAAGACCGTCTGAGACTTGATCTCACCGGTCTCGTTGTTGGTGAACTCGGCCGTGACGAAGAGCGGAGCCGCGTACGTGAAGTCACGGTCCTTGCACTCGTCAATCGAGTTCTTCGGCGGCTCGAAACGGTGGTCGCGGAAGGTCAGCGACATCGACCCGCTGAAGTCCTCGATCGGGGAGATCTCCTCGAAGATCTCCTCCAGACCGGACTTGGTGGGGACGTCCTGACCGTTCTCCAGCGCCGCCTCGACCCGGGACTTCCAGGCCGCGTTGCCGAGCAGCCAGTCAAAGCTCTCGGTCTGCAGGGCCAGGAGGTTGGGGACCTCGAGGGGCTCCTTGATCTTCGCGAAGGAGACGCGGAGCGGGGCGGTGGATGCGGCGGAATTGTTCGAGGCGTTGCGCGGCGCGGCCAAGAGGGGGGTCCTTCCGAGGGCTCGGAGCTCACTACGCGCGTACCAGCCGGGCCTGCTTGGGCTTGGTCCCGCCTCCCTCGCCACTGGCCTCTGCCGGGACCGAAATCCCAGGTCAGAGCCGCTTTGCGGAGGTGGTGCCAGACCCCTTCAGGGCAACGCAAACTCCGGGCGACGAGTCACGGAGAAGCTAACAGGCAGCGCAAAGGGACAGTGTAGCCAAAGGGCACACTGCTGTCCAGCTCTGATTCGGAAACCGAATCGGAGACTCCTCCCGGTAGCCGGCGGGCGCGGAGCTCGCCGGTACTGCTCTGGGCACTGCACCGGCCCGGACCAAGCCGGGCCGCTCAACTCACGTGGAGTCACTTCCCGCCGGAGCCGCTGGTTATGCATCCAGCCGCAAACCAACCGGGCGGACTCGCGCCTTGAGAATCGCGCGCCGCGCCAGGTTCGTCAAGGGCCCCGCCTGCGGCGCGGACCTCGCCCTGTCTATCGATCGGAACCCCTCCGGCGTTACAGAAGCCGTGGTGGGGGCTACTCCCGATGACGGTGATCACCATACCCCTCGGCACCGACAGTGCCGAGTGAGCGATGGGCCACACCGGTGGTCCCGGCACGGGGCCGGGAACGCGAAAAGGCCGGGCCGACCACCCACAAGGGTGATCGGCCCGGCCTCAGGCCCTCTCAGAGAGGGCGTGAAGTCACTTGACGGTGACCTTGGCGCCGGCACCCTCGAGGGCGGCCTTGGCCTTCTCGGCAACGTCCTTGGCAACCTTCTCCAGGACCTTGGCACCAGCGGTGTCAACGAGGTCCTTGGCCTCCTTCAGGCCGAGGGAGGTCAGGGTGCGCACCTCCTTGATGACCTGGATCTTCTTGTCGCCGGCACCATCGAGGATGACGTCGAACTCGTCCTGCTCCTCGACGGCCTCAACGGCGGCCGGGCCACCGGCGGCGGCAACGGCGACCGGGGCGGCGGCGGTGACGTCGAACTTCTCCTCGAAGGCCTTCACGAAGGCAGCGAGCTCGATGAGGGTGAGCTCCTCGAACTGCGCGAGCAGCTCGTCCTGGGACAGCTTCGCCATGATGGCGTCCTTCCACTAAATCGGCAGGTGGTGCCGTATGTACGGGTGGGGCGGGCACGGGCCCGCAGCGAGGCGTGAGCCTGCCGAATTACTCGGCGGCGGCGTCCTCGGCGGCGGGAGCCGGCGTACCGGCACCGCCCTGCTCGACCTTGTCGCGCAGCGCGTCCACAGTGCGGACGAGCTTCGACGGCAGGGCCTGGAAGAGCGCGGCAGCCTGGGACTGCTTGGCCTTCAGGGCACCCGCCAGCTTGGCGAGCAGCACCTCGCGGGACTCGAGGTCCGCGAGCTTCTTGATCTCATCGGCGGACAGCGCCTTACCGTCAAGGACACCGCCCTTGATGATGAGAGCGGGGTTGTCCTTGGCGAAGTCACGCAGAGCCTTCGCCGACTCCACCGGGTCACCGGTGACGAAGGCGACAGCCGTCGGACCCGTGAACAGGTCGTCCAGCTCGGAGATCCCGGCCTCGTTGGCCGCAATCTTGGTCAGCGTGTTCTTCACCACGGCGTACTCGGCGTTGTCGCCGAGCGAGCGACGCAGGGTCTTGACCTGCTTCACCGAGAGACCGCGGTACTCGGTCACCAGCGCCGCGGTGGAGCCACGGAACTTGTCCGCGGCCTCTGCGACGGCAGCAGCCTTGTCGGGCCTGGCCATAGGCTTACGCCTCCTTCCGTGATGTCGAAGTCCGGCCGACCGCGAAAGTCGACCATTCACACCTCGAACCGGCCGGACGGAAGGAAAGCTCTTGCGGAAATGCAATGAGCCCCGATGCGCAGGGCGCACGGGGCTCGAAACGATCTCAACGGGACCCGCGCGGACGCGGCACCCGGAAATCGAAGCTCCAGACACACCTGCGCGGGCTGCCTGCGCGCTGGGCGCAGATCCTTCGGCCACCGGCTCCCTGACGGGCGCGCGGCGACAACCAGCGGTCTTTGGCTTCGGTAACAGTAACCGGACTCCGCCGTCCGGGGCAAATCGCCCCCGGTGCCCCCGGTGGTCAGCGGGCCAGCGGGGACACCGGTCGCGTGCCGGTGTCGACGGTGTCGGTCTCGGCGGGGGCCTGGACGGAGAGCAGGGCGCCGGCGAGGTCCGTGTAGAGCACGGAGTCGTCCGCCCGGCCGGCGTCCCCGGTGCCGGTGCGCTGGAGCTTCACCAGCTGGTCCTTGTCGTTCAGCCACAGGTCCAGGGTCAGTGAGAGCGAGCCGCCGGGGGCGAGCGCGGCCCGCAGGCCGTCCCGCCGGGACTGGCTCAGCTGGGTCTGGGCGGCCGCGTACTTCTCGGCGGACGTCGTCACCTGGTAGTGCTCGACGGTCGAGTCCTCGAACTTCTCCTCGGCGACGAAGCGCGGCTCCACGCCGTCCGCGGTCGCGGCGGCCAGCGCCTCGACCGGGTTCAGCAGGTCGATCAGCCCCGCGTACGGGACCTCCTTGTGGCCGTCCGGGCCCGGCGGGACGGAGAAGCGCTCCCAGTGCTTGCCGCCCTGCCGGGCCGCGGTGGCCGCGTCGCCGCCCTGGTAGGCGACGGTGTCCACGACGATCAGCTGCTCGGCGTCGGCCGGGGTGGACCGCTTGATCTGCAGCGCCGTCTTGGGCTGCCAGAACAGCGGCCCGCTGCCGGCGTCGGCCCCCAGCCGGTAGCTGACCTTGGCCCGGCGGGCGGTCTGCATGGCCAGCTCGGCGGAGAGCAGGACGCCGTGCGGCGACCGGTCGGTCGGCTTGGCGGGCCCGGTCGGGGAGGCGCTGGTCGGGGTCGGGCTGCCGGTGGGCGTCGGCCCGGCGTCACCGCCACCGCCGCCGCTGCCGCACGCGCTCAGCCCGCTCGCCAGCAGCACGACGGCTGCTGCGGCCGCCAGCCGCCGTCCCGCCATCGCTGTCCCCTTTCGCCCCGGTCGCCCTTTGGCCCCCGGTCGCCGCCGTGGCGGCCTCGGTGTTCCGGCCACCATGCCACCCGGGGCCGGGTCAGCTCGCGGCGCCCCCCTGGTCCATCTTCGCCAGCTCGGACAGCTCCACCGTGTCGGAGGGGTCCGGAGCGGTGGTGGTCACCGGGGTGCCGTAGTCCGAGTAGGTGACGGTGACCTTGAACGCGCCGTTCTTGGTGTCGCCCTGCTCGGTGCGCTTGACCACCAGCTGGTCGGCGTCCACCCAGACGTCGACCTGCTCGCTGGTGATGCCGGCCTTGGCCAGCTTCCCCTTGATCTGCTCCAGCTGCTCCGGCGTGATGCTGTTGCCCGAGGCGCCGGCGATGTCCGCCACGGTGATCTGACCGGTGTAGTGGGTGGCCGGCTTGCCGTTCACCGTCTCCTGGCCGACCTCGGCGACCTTGCCCGAGGCGATCAGGGTGCGCACGCCCTGGACCGGGTCGGCGTTCTGGAGCTGGTCGCCGCCCGTCCCCCCGGAGGCCTTGGCCATCGCCGCCTTGTCGTAGTGCAGCCAGTGCCGCCCGTCCAGGGCCCGGACGGCCTGACCGCCGAGGCGCAGGTACATCGCGTCCTTGGTGTAGCGGTACGGCGCCGACTGGCCGCCGGTGAGGGGCGCCAGGAGCTTGCCGAGCGGGGAGCCCGACATGTCCATCGTGACGTCGCCCTGGAGGCCGTCGGCCCAGGAGACCGCGCCCTGAGCGGTCATCGTGGTGGCGGCGATCGAGATGTCCTCGGTGATCTTCGCGCTCTTCGCCGCACCGGTCTTGCGGGTGACCTGCTCCAGGAAGGCCGCCGGGGTCAGCTTCGCCGGCGCCGCGGCCGACGAGGTCGGGGCGGCCGGGGTCGGAGCGGCGGACGTCGGGGCGGCGGACGTCGGAGCGGCGGCGGTCGTCGGCGCCGCGGGCGCGGCGTCCTTCTTCTCGTCGTTGTTGTCGTTGCACGCGGTCGCGGTCAGCGCCAGTACGGCGACGACGGCGGCGAGTGCGGCCTTACGGGTTCCGGCCATGGTTCCCCCCTTTGAGGTGCCCCGGGCGCACGGTGCGTCCGGGGCGACAGCCAGTGGTGGTTCTCGGGAAGCCTCGTGGGCTCCGCGTTCGGTGCTCGGGCGGGCTCAGCCGAGCAGCTTGAGGATGTCGGCCGGGTTGCCGAGGTCGGTCGCCGCGGGCGCCTCGATCTTCCCCGCGGAGCCGAGGCCCGTGTACTTGATGGTGACGGCGTCGTGCTCGCCGTTCTTGTCACCGAACTCCTGGAACTGGACGAGCTGCTGCTTGGCGTCCAGCCAGAGGTCGACGGTGATGTTCTTGCCGTCCTGCTCCAGCGTCTTCTGGACGGCCTGGCGCTGCTCCGGGCTGAGCCCCGTCATGCCGGCCACCATGGTGGAGGCGTCCTCCACCGAGCGGATGTGGGTGGCCTGGGTGCCGTCGACGGCCTCCTGGCCGACCTTGGTCGGCTTGTTCGCCGCGGCCAGGGTCAGCTGGACGACCGGGTTGAGCATCTGGCTCATCAGCAGGAGGCCGTCGCCCATCTCGTTCCCGGCGGGCATCTTGACCCAGTGCTTGCCGCCGATCGCCGCGGCCTCGGCGTCCCCGGCGCCGAGGTAGGCGTCGGTCCCGACCACCCGGATGCGCATCTTCTTGGTGTCCATCTCACCGGTGAGGTCCACGGACGTCTTGCCCGGGTCCTTCCAGTCGGCGGTGCCGCTGCCGCCGGTGTGGGTGGAACCGTCCGGGGCGACCATGGCGACCTTGCCGTTGCCGGCCTTCTGCATCACGAGCGCGGCGGCGGCCAGCGCGGTCTTCGGGTCCCCGGCCAGGGCGCCGGCCACGGGGTCGCCCGCGGCCTTGGTGTCGCCGCCCTTGGCGTCGTTCCCGCTCTTGCCGCTGCTGCCGCAGGCGGACAGGCCGCCTACCAGCACGGCGGCCGTGACGACGGCCGAAGCGAGACGCACAGCACGCATGGGAGTCCCCCCGTAAGATCCGAATGATCCACTGAAGAGCCGATTTTCGGCCCCTGTCCAGCGGACTCTAACGGATCGCCAGGACCGGCACGCGCGGGATATCCCCCCGCCCGTCAGCCCGTCGGGGCGGGCGTCGCGTCTCCCTCCCCGGGAGCGGAGACGTCCGTCGTGGTCACCACGGTTCCACCGCTCCCCCGGGCCGTCTCGCGTAGCCGCAGCAGGCGGCTGCCGGGCCCGACCCAGACGTCGAAACCGATCGTGGTGACCCCGAGTCCGCGGTAGTAGGCGAGCACCGTGGCGAGCCGCTCGGCCGTCAGCTCCTTGTCCGCGCCGAAGTAGTCGGCCACCGGCGCCGAGCCCTGGTAGTGCGCGACCGTCGTCCCGGCCAGCTGCTCGGCACCGAGCGAACCGAGCGTCCCGGCCTGGACCATGGTGTACGCCGTGCTGCCCGGGCTGGTGATCAGCCAGCTCGTCCAGCCGCCCGCGTAGCCGTCCGGCGAGGCGCCCGACCGCGGGTCCAGCGACTCGGCGCCGGCCCGGTCCGCATGCTTGGCCGCACCGTCCTGGTAGGCGAGGTCGAACTCCCCGTTCCGGCCGGTCAGCCGCCCGGTGCCCAGCTCGTCGGTGACGCTCAGGTCGGTCTCGTCCCGGTCGCCCCAGACCAGCATGCCGCTCGCGGTGCGGCGGCCGGCCGGGCCCTCGGCCACGACGTCTATCCGGGCCCCACCGGCGTCGTCGAGCGCCTGGGCCGCCGCGAGCACCACCTGCCGGGGCGGCACCGCCGCCGCGACGTTGCCGGGAGTGCGGGCGTCGGGGACGGCCAGCAGGCTGCACCCGGTGGTGCCGCCGAGCAGGAGCAGGACGGCCCCGAGGGCGGCGAAGCGTTGGGCGGACGGCACGGCACACTCCGGCGGTCGACAGGACTCGGTCACATGATCCGACCGGCCGAGCGTACGACGCCCCTGTCGACGAAACGACGGCGGGCCCGCACTCCCGAAGGAGTGCGGGCCCGCCGTAACGGACTGCTCTAGAGCGCTGAGGCTCAGACCGCGACACCGACCATGGGCCGGGATCCGCCGCTTCGCTCGCTTGCGCTCGCTCAGCGTCAGACCGCGGCCGGGTCCTCCTCGACGAGGAGGTTGCGGGTGCGGTTCGGGTCCACCTGGATGCCGGGGCCCATGGTGGTCGAGAACGCGGTCTTCTTGATGTAGCGGCCCTTGGCGGCGGACGGCTTGGCGCGGAGCACCTCGTCCAGCGCGGCGGCGTAGTTCTCGACCAGCTGCTCGTCGGTGAAGGAGGCCTTACCGATGATGAAGTGCAGGTTCGAGTGCTTGTCGACGCGGAACTCGATCTTGCCGCCCTTGATGTCGTTGACAGCCTTGGCGACGTCCGGGGTCACGGTGCCGGTCTTCGGGTTCGGCATCAGACCACGGGGACCGAGCACGCGGCCCAGGCGGCCGACCTTGCCCATGAGGTCCGGGGTGGCGACGACGGCGTCGAAGTCCAGCTTGCCCTTCGCGACCTCGTCGATGAGCTCGTCGGCACCGACGATGTCGGCACCCGCAGCACGCGCGGCCTCGGCACGCTCGCCGGTCGCGAAGACCAGGACCCGAGCGGTCTTACCGGTGCCGTGCGGGAGGATCACGGTGCTGCGGACCATCTGGTCGGCCTTGCGCGGGTCGACGCCCAGACGCATGGCGACCTCGACGGTGCCGTCGAACTTGGTGGTGCTGGTCGCCTTGGCGAGGCGGACGGCCTCGAGGGGGGCGTAAAGGCGCTCGCGGTCGACCTGAGCGTCCGCGGCCTTCAGAGCCTTGCTGCGCTTCACTGCTGCTCCTGAATGGTGATTGGAGTTGTGGTATTCAACGGACCTGCGCAGGCCCTACCACAGGGACGAAAGGGCTGATCAGCCTTCGACGGTGATGCCCATCGACCGGGCGGTGCCGGCGATGATCTTCTCCGCCGCGTCCAGGTCGTTGGCGTTCAGGTCGGGCATCTTGGTGGTGGCGATCTCGCGGACCTGGGCGCTCGTGAGCTTGGCGACCTTGGTCTTGTGCGGC
>NZ_JBFBDY010000019.1:0-37792 GCF_040683475.1 Kitasatospora sp. NPDC093558
CTGTTCCTCCTGGGCGATGCGGCCGGTCGGGGTGGGCGGCAGGTGGGTGAGGAGGGCGGTGGCCGCCTCCGGCCGGCCCGCGTGGGCGTGGGCGGCGGCCAGGCGGGCCGTGACGAGCGCGTGGTCGTGGGGGTGCGTGGACGGCGGCAGCTGGGTGAGCGCGGTGCTCAGGTGGGCCACGGCGCTGCGGGCGTGGGCCGGGCGGTCCAGGCTCGCGGCGAGGTCGCGGTGGCACGTCCCGTGGGCGACGGTCAGGACGAGGTGCGCGCGGGCGAGCCACGGGCTCGGTTCGCCCGAGTCGAGGGCCGTCTCGGTCAGCAGCTCGGCGGTGGCGAGGGCGCGCAGGGCGTCGGCGGCGGCGCCTGCGCAGGCGTGCGCGTGGGCCTGCGCGAGGGCGGCCCAGGCCTGGACGCCGGGTCGGCCGGGCAGGAGGAGTGCGGCGGAACGGGCGGCGCCGGCGAGGGCGAGCGCGGTCGTCGGGTCGCCGCGCCACCAGTGCACCGAGCTCTGCCGGGCGAGCAGGTCGGCGACGGCCGCGCGGTCCTCGGCGGCGCGGGCCCAGGCGAGCCCGCGGCCGTACCAGGCGAGGGCGCGGGCGGGGCGGTCGCCGTCGAAGTGGGTCCAGCCGGCGAGCTCGGCGTAGCGGGCGGCGAGGGAGAGGACGCGGGCGTCCGGCCGCCAGCCGGCCAGGACGCGGGTGTGGTGTTGGAGGACGGCGGTCAGGTCGTCGCCGCCGATGTGGGCGACGGCGGCGCGGTAGACGGTCAGCAGGCCGCTCAGGACGTCGAGGGCGGCGGCGTCGGGCCGGATGGTGCCGGCGGTCCCGTCCGGCCCGAGCGGGCCGAGGGCGCCGAGGTGTTCGCGCTCCTGCCGCACGGGCTGCCAGAGCTCGCCGAGCTCGCCGCCGGTGCCGAGCAGGTCGTCGGCGCGGGCGGCGAGGCCGGGCGGCGGCCAGCGGCGCGCGTTCTCGATCCGGCTGATGAGCGAGTCGTCATAGCCGAGCCGGCGGCCGAGTTCGGCCTGGCTGAGGCCGTGGACCTCGCGCCAGTACCGCAGCCGGTGGCCGAAGCGCAGCCGGGCGGACACGGGGACGGGGGCAGAAGCAGGGGTGGGGGCAGGGGTCGGTGCAGGGAGGAGCGGCACGTGGGCTCCCGGTGACGTGGGGGTGCGCTCTGAGGGGGAGCGCCATGCCCAGGTATCCCCATTGACGTAGACCCGTCAAACGACCGCCCGGTCAGGGCGGGGGCCTCCAGCACGGTCACCTCGACCCCGCAATGCGCGCCGGGCCCGGGAGCCTCCGCAACGGCTCCCGGGCCCGGTGTTCCTCACGCGCGGCGCGGACGGCTCAGGAATCCGCCGCCACCGCTGCCCGCCGCCGGCGGCCCACCACGGCCGAGGCGACGAGCACGATCGCCGCGGCGACCAGCGACAGGTACATCTGCTTGCGCCCGTCCTCGTCGGTGAACATGTACGCCATCACGAACCCGATCATGCCGATCGCGGTCCAGGTCAGGTACGGGTACAGCCACATCCGGACGGTCAGCCGCTCGGGCATCTCGCGCTCGATGATCTTGCGCATCCGCAGCTGGGTGCCGCAGATCACGAGCCACACGAAGAGCGCGACCGCGCCGGAGGAGTTCAGCAGGAACGCGAACACCGTGTCGGGAGAGGTGTAGTTGAAGAAGACGGCGACGAAGCCGAACACCACCGAGGACAGGATCGCGACCTGCGGCACGCCGCGCTTGGTGACGGTCGCGAAGGCCTTGGGCGCGTCGCCGCGCTGGCCGAGCGAGAAGGCCATCCGGGAGGCCGTGTACATCCCGGAGTTGAGGCAGGACAGGACGGCCGTCAGCACGATCGCGTCCATCACCTGGCCGGCGTGCGGGATGCCGACGTGGTTCAGCACCGCGACGTACGGGCTCGCCTTGACCTCGGCGGAGTCCCACGGCAGCAGGGTGACGACGAGCAGGATCGAGCCCAGGTAGAAGACGCCGATGCGCCAGATCACGCTGTTGGTGGCCTTGGTGACGGCCTTCTCCGGGTCCTCGGACTCGCCGGCGGCGAGCGTGACGATCTCGCTGCCCATGAACGCGAACACGACGGTGAGCATGCCGGTGAAGACCGCGCCGACGCCGTGCGGCAGGAAGCCGCCGTGGCCGGTGAGGTTGGTGGTGCCGACCGAGTGCGTGCCGGGCAGCAGGCCGAACACGGCGAGGATGCCGATCACCAGGAACGCCGCGATCGCGACCACCTTGATCCCGGCGAACCAGAACTCGAACTCGCCGTAGGACGACACCGAGGCGAGGTTGGTGGCGGTGAGCACCGCCATCACGATCAGCGCGAACGCCCACTGCGGCACGCCGGGCATCCACTGGTTGAGGATCTTCGCGCCGGCGGTCGCCTCGACCGCGAGCACCACGACCCAGAAGAACCAGTACAGCCAGCCGATGGTGAACCCGGCCCAGCGGCCGAGCGCGCGGTCCGCGTACGCCGAGAACGAGCCGCTCTGCGGGTCGGCCGCGGCCATCTCGCCGAGCATCCGCATCACCAGCACGACCAGCAGGCCGGCCAGCGCGTAGGAGAGCAGGATGCCGGGGCCGGTGGCCGCGATGCCCGCGCCGGAGCCGACGAACAGGCCGGCGCCGATCACGCCGCCGATGGCGATCATCGACAGGTGGCGGTTCTTGAGCCCGGCCTTCAGGTGGCCGTCGCCGCCGTGCCCGCCGTGCCCGTGCGGTCCCGCCTGGTGGGGGACCTTCGCCGATGTCGTCGCCGGCTTGGTGGTGTCCGCACTCATCAAGGGTGCCCTTTTGCCTTTCCCGCGCGGTGTGACCCTCGGCTCGTCTCGCCGGAGGGTTGTGGGGACAGACCCGCGCATTGCGGTGCAACCTAACTTCTACGCCCGAGTATCGGAACAAGGCCTCGATAACTGTTCGGTAAGCGGACGAGAAAGCGCAGGTCAGAGCGGGTGCAAATGGGGCACGGAAGTGGCATGGAAGCCTCAAATCTGACGCAGCGTCAGGCGCTGAGGGGGTGTTCCGGGGCAGGAGGTCTACGCCTCTCGCAGCTCCAGGACGACGATCCGGTGCGCGTCCGCCGGCCGCCCGGTGAGGCGCGCCGCGAGGATCCGGGGGATGTCGCTCTCGCATGCGTGGCCGGGGAGCAGTGCCACCTCGGCCCGCCGGACCCCGGGCTCCCCTCGGACGGCGTACGCCACCCGGTACGTCGTCCGCTCCGGCGGCGGCGCGCAGTGCTCCCGTCCGTCGACGGCCATCGGCACCTCGCCTCCTCCGGGCCATTGTCGACCCGGTGTGGCCGAACGGGGCAAATCCGGGCAGAGTGGGATTCTCCGGAAGGGGTGGCCCTCATGCCCATGCAGACCACCTGGAAGGGGACGATCAGCTTCGGGCTGGTCAGCATCCCCGTTCACCTGTACTCGGCCACGCAGGAGCACGACGTCCCGCTGCACCAGGTGCACGCCAAGGACGGCGGACGGGTGCGGATGAAGCGGTACTGCGAACGGGAGGAGAAGGAGGTCCCGTACGCGGAGATCGCCAAGGGCTACGAGTCTCCCGACGGCCGCACCGTCACCCTCACCGACGAGGACCTGGCCGACCTCCCGCTGCCCAGCAAGAAGATCATCGACGTGCTGGCCTTCGTCGACGCCGCCGAGATCGACCCGCTGATGTTCTCCAAGGCCTACTACGTCGGCGTCGCCGACAAGGGCGCCGCCAAGCCCTACGCGCTGCTGCGCGACGCGCTCGTCGACTCCGGCCAGATCGCCGTCACCAAGATCGCGCTGCGCACCCGGGAGTCGCCCGCGGTGCTGCGCGTGCACGACGGCACGCTCGTGCTGCAGACCTGCATCTGGCCGGACGAGGTGCGCCCGGCAGCGGGGATCGCGCCGGAGGAGGACGTCAAGGTGCGGCCGCAGGAGCTGAAGATGGCGCGGTCGCTGATGGAGACCCTGTCGGAGGACTTCGACCTCTCCCAGCTCCACGACGACTACCAGCTCGCCCTGCAACAGGTCGTCCAGGCGCGGCTCGAGGGCGTCGAGATCCCGCACGAGGAGGAGCCGGGCGAGGCGCCCGACAACGTGATCGACCTGATGGAGGCGCTGCGCAGCAGCCTCAAGCAGGCCAAGGTCGCGCACGGCGGCGACGGCGACGGCGGGGCGGGCGAGGAAGGGCCCGCGCCGCCGCGCAAGCGGGCCACTACGGCGAAGAAGGCGGCGTCCGCGAGCCCGAAGGCGGCGGCGCAGCCGAAGGCCGCTGAGAAGAAGACGACCACCGGCAAGACCACCGCGCGCAAGACCTCGGCCACCCGCAGGGCCTCGTAGGCCGTGCGGGGAGGGCTGCGGACCGGGTAGTCCCCTGCCCGATGCAGTCCCCCTTCCCGGAATCCCCGATTCCCCTGAATTCCCTGACTCCCCCGAATTCCCGATTTCCCCGACCGAACGGGAGGCGATCCCGATGGACCTGCTGACCTACAAGGAACTCGACACCGGCCCCGACGCTCCGGCGGACCCGACCCTGGGCCACCGCGCCTGGCACTGGCTGCTGAGCCTCAGCCCGACCGCCGTGACGCTCATGGTCGCGCTGTCGATCGGCCTCTGCATGGTCGCGGTGCAGGTGTCCCAGGAGGTCGTGCTCGCCGTGATGGCCGTCTTCTGGGCCCTGACGTTCCTCGCCCTGGTGGGCGTCGTCGCCCGCTGGATGACGACGCCCGGCCGGGGCAGGCACCGGATGGCCGCCTGACCCCGGCCCACGGAGGTACGGGATCCGGGCGGGCTCAGCCGATCCACACCGTGGTGACGTTGCAGAACTCCCGGATCCCGTGCCCGGACAGCTCCCGCCCGAAGCCGGAGCGCTTGACGCCGCCGAACGGCAGCGCCGGGTGGGAGGCCGTCATGCCGTTGAAGAACACCCCGCCCGCCTGGATGTCGCGCACGAAGCGCTCCTGCTCGGCCGGGTCCGTCGTCCAGACGTTGGAACTCAGCCCGAACGGCGTGTCGTTGGCGAGCGCGACCGCCTCGTCCAGGTCGGCGACACGGTAGACGGTGGCGACCGGGCCGAAGGTCTCCTCCAGGTGGATCCGCATGGCCGGGGTGATGCCGGTGAGCACCGTCGGCTCGTAGAAGTACCCGGTGTCCCAGCCGTCGGGGCGCCCGCCGCCGCACTCGATGCGGGCGCCGTGGGTGCGCGCGTCCTCGACGAGCTCCTCCAGGTCGTCGCGGCCCTGGCGGCTGGCGAGCGGGCCGACGTCGGTGGCCTCGTCCATCGGGTCGCCGACCCGCAGCGCGCTCATCGCCTCGGTGAAGCCGGTGGTGAAGGCGTCGTAGACGTCGGTGTGGACGATGAAGCGCTTGGCGGCGATGCACGACTGGCCGTTGTTCTGCGCCCGCGCCCGGACGGCGGTGCGGACGGCGGCGTCGAGGTCGGCGGACGGCATGACGACGTACGGGTCGCTGCCGCCCAGCTCCAGGACGGCCTTTTTGACCTCGTCGGCCGCAGCGGCGGCGACGGCGCGCCCGGCCGGCTCGCTGCCGGTGAGGGTCACGGCGGCCACCCGGCGGTCCCGGATCACGCCCTCGACCGCACCGGAGCCGATCAGCAGGGTCTGGAAGCAGCCCTCGGGAAAGCCGGCCCGGCGGAACAGCTCCTCCAGCGCGATGGCCGTGCGGGGCACGTTGGAGGCGTGCTTGAGCAGGCCGACGTTGCCCGCCATCAGCGCGGGCGCGGCGAACCGGATCACCTGCCAGAACGGGAAGTTCCACGGCATGACGGCCAGCACGGCGCCGATCGGGCGGTAGCGGACGTAGGCGCGGGCGGCGCCGGAGTCGGCGACGTCGGCCGCGGCCGGGTGCTCGTCGGCGAGCAGCGCCTCCGCGTTGTCGGCGTACCAGCGCATCGCCTTCGCGCACTTGGCGGCCTCGGCCCTGGCTGCGGTGAGAGGTTTGCCCATCTCCTCGGTCATCGTGCGGGCGATCGCCTCCTGGTCCTGGTCGAGCAGGTCGGCGGCGCGGCGCAGGAGCGCGGCGCGGGAGGCGAAGGTGGTGGTCCGGTAGCTGTGGAAGGCGGCCTCGGCGAGGGCCAGGCGCCGGTCGAGGCCGGCCGCGTCGAGCGGCTCGAAGGTCTGCAGGATCTCGCCGGTCGCGGGGTTGATGCTGGCGATGGGCATGCGGGGACTCCCAGGGGTTCGGGGTGGCTCGCGGGTCGCGGGGAACGGCCTGTGCCCAAACCTGCCCGACCGGCCGTCCCCGGGCACGCCACCGCCGCCCGGCGTGTCCTGCCGGGCGGTGCGCGCGGACGGCCGGGAGCGGGCTACTCGGGCAGCGACTCCACCCGGGCCGCCGCCTCGCGCGCCCGGGCCCCGGCCCGGGTGCGGCCGGCCGTCACCAGCCGGTTCGGGAAGCGGTGCAGGTACTCGGCCTCCAGCTGGCCGGTGCGCAGCGTGTGGCGCTTGAGCGCCTCCTCGGAGCCGTACAGGAACGTCTCGTGGCGTGTGCGGTGCAGCTGTTCCAGCTCGTGCAGCAGGGTGTCGTTGCCCAAAGCGTGCGGAGAAACGCCCTCGGGCCTGAGCTGCGGGGCGGTGGCGTGCCGCATGTCCGTACCTCCTCGGCAAATGCCCCCCTTGTACCCGGTGCCCGGCTACCCGCTCCAGTACACGCGTTCGGCCGACCGGCGGCATCTCGGGGCGCCTCGCGGAGGGCACTGCACACGGCGTGGACGAAATGAACAAGAGATATCGTACAACTCTTGTCGCACAAGAGCTCTTGTTCATATGCTCCTCGCATGACCGACGAACCCGAGAACTTCCGGCAGGTCCTCGACGCCCGCGTCCTCGCCGCCATCACTCATCCGGTGCGCCGCCGACTGCTCGATGTCCTCAAGGTGGACGGCCCGGCGACCGTCGGGCGGCTCGCCGAGCGCACGGGGCAGGCGGTGGGCAACGTCAGCCACCACGTGAAGGTGCTGGCGGGCGGCGGGCTGATCGAGGAGGTGCCCGAACTCGCCCGGGACCGGCGCGAGCGCTGGTGGCGGCTCACGGCGGCGGAACTGCGCTGGGCGCGGTCCGACTTCGAGGACGACCCGGTCCGCGAGGCCGTGGCCGACGCTGCCGGATCGCTTCTCCTGGAGCGCCAGACCGCCCTCGTGCGGCAGTGGTTCGCGCAGCGGCACGCCTACGGGCCCGAGTGGCGCGACGGCTGCTCGGTGGCCACCGAGACGTGGCTGCGGCTCACCCCGGAGGAGGCCAGGGAGTTGGCCGTCGACCTGACCGCCGTGCTTCAGAAGTGGGCGGCACGGCCTGTGCCCGAGGACGGCCGGGAGCGCGAGCCCGTCTTCGCGTTCGCCCACAGCGTCCCGGCGCAGCCGTGACGGCCGACGTCGAGCTTGCCGCGGACCGGGCAGCGGTAGAACTCCGGTCGCGCTGGGGCCTGTTGGCGGACCGCGACTTCCGGCTCCTCTGGGCGGGCGAGAGCGTCAGCAAGCTGGGCAGCAGTGTCACCTCCGTCGCGCTGCCGCTGGTCGCGGTGGTGACACTGGGCGCCGGCCCGATCGCGTCCGGCCTGCTGACCGCCGCGGTCTGGCTGCCCTGGCTGCTGGTCGGTCTGCCCGCCGGGGTGTGGGTGGGGCGGGTGTCGCGGCGGGCGGTGATGATCGGCTGCAACGTCGCGTCGGCGGTGCTGTTCGCGAGTGTGCCGGTGGCGGGCTGGTTCGGGGTGCTGACCCTGGCGCAGTTGCTGGTGGTGGCCTTCCTGGCCGGCGTCGCGTCCGTCTTCTTCGAGGCGGCGTACGCGGCGTACCTGCCCCAACTCGTCACGCCTGAGCGCCTGATCGAGGGCAACGCCAAGCTGGAGGGCAGTGCCCAGGCTGCCCGGGTCGCCGGACCGGGCGTCGCGGGACTGACCGTCCAGACGCTGGGGGCGGCAGCCGGGCTGCTCGCCGACGCCATGACCTTCGCGGTCGCGACCGTCACGCTGCTGTTCGTCCGCCCGCGGGAGGACGTGGAACAGGCCGCCACGAACGCGGCCGGGCCGTTGCGCACCCAGGTCCGCGAGGGCCTGGCCTTCCTCCTCGGGGACCCGTACCTGCGGTCCTTCACGCTGTACGGCGCGGCGGCGAACTTCGGGCTCATGGGCTACCAGGCGGTCAACGTGCTGTTCCTGGTCCGGGAGGCCGGGGTCGCCCCGGGCTGGGTCGGCGGGATCGCCTCGGTCGCCGCGTTCGGTGGCGTGCTGGGCGCTCTGGCGGCCCGCCCGCTGTGCCGGCGCCTCGGCAGCGCGCGCGGAGTGCGGATCGTGCTGCTGGCCGTCGCACCGTTCGGGCTGCTGATGCCGCTCGCGGCGCCAGGCCCCGGCATCGTGCTCTACCTGGTGGGCTCATTGGTGATGGTCGCGGGCGTCGTCTTCTGCAACGTCGTGCTCGGCAGCTTCCGGCAGTCCTACACCCCGTCCGCCCTGCTCAGCAGGGTCGCGGCGACCTCGATGTTCGCCAATCACGCGACCATCCCGCTCGGCGCCCTCGCCGGTGGCGGGGTGGCTGCCGTCCTCGGGCTGCGCGCTGCGATGTGGGTCATGACAGGGCTGCTGGCGCTGTGTGGGCTGCTGCCGTTGGTGTCGCCGTTGCGCACCGTCCGGGAGCTTCCCACCGGGCACGCCGTGATCATCGAGCCTCGACGTGAGACGTAGGATGAATCCCTCGTTTCCCTAGGAACCGCGCGGACGGATCGCTCATGCCCCTTCCCAAGGCCGAACTGCACCTGCACATCGAAGGCACGCTGGAGCCCGAGCTCGCGTTCGCGCTCGCGGACCGCAACGGTGTCGTGCTGCCGTACGCCGACACCGAGGAGCTGCGCGAGGCGTACTCGTTCAGTGATCTGCAGTCCTTCCTGGACCTGTACTACGCGCTGATGGCCGTGCTGCGCACCGAGGAGGACTTCGCGGACCTCGCCGACGCGTACCTCGCGCGGGCCGCGGAGCAGGGGGTGCGGCACGCGGAGATCTTCTTCGACCCGCAGGCGCACACCGCGCGCGGCGTGCCGATCGGGGTCGTCGTGGACGGGCTCACCCGGGCGCTCGGGCGCAGTGAGGAGCGGTACGGCATCAGCACGCAGCTGATCATGTGCTTCCTGCGGGACGAGTCCGCCGAGTCCGCGCTGGAGACCTTCGAGGCCGCGCGCCCGTACTTCGGCCGGATCGCGGGCATCGGGCTCGACTCCGCCGAGGTCGGCAACCCGCCGGCCAAGTTCCGGGAGGTGTACCGGCGGGCGGCCGAGGCGGGGCTGCGCCGTGTCGCCCACGCGGGCGAGGAGGGGCCGGCCGGGTATGTCACGGAGGCGCTGGACGTGCTCGGCGTCGAGCGGATCGACCACGGGCTGCGCTGCCTGGAGGACGGCGAGCTGGTGGCCCGGCTGGTCCGCGAGCAGGTGCCGCTGACCCTGTGCCCGCTCTCCAACGTCCGCCTGCGCTGCGTCGACACGCTCGCCGACCACCCGTTGCGGGAGATGCTGGACGCCGGACTGCTGGTCACCGTCAACTCCGACGACCCGGCCTACTTCGGCGGCTACGTCGACGACAACTTCCGGGCCGTCCAGCAGGCCCTGGCCCTGGAGCCGGAGACCCTGCGGCTGCTCGCCGCGAACTCCTTCCGGGCGTCCTTCGTCGACGACGCGCGGAAGGCCGAACTCCTGGCCGAGGTGGCCGCGTTCACCTTCCCGCCGGTCGAGTTCTGACGGCCGGTCGCGCCTCCGCCCCCGGGATCGAGGGGGCGGAGGCGCGGTACGTCAGAGCAGGGTGCTCCAGTAGTACCAGAAGCGGTTCAGCACCAGCAGCGCGATCACCGCGTACCAGAGCGCCGGCACCACCCAGTGGTAGCGCGCCAACTCCCGCACCACCGGCCGCAGCCCGCGCCCGACCGGGATGACGCCCGAGCGCAGGTTGTGCAGCGTCGTGTACCAGAACAGCGGGATCATGGCCGCCCACACCACCATGCAGTACGGGCAGAGCGCGCCGATCCGGTAGAGCGCCTGGTACATCAGCCAGGTCACGAAGCCGATCCCGAAGACCGTCCCGGCCTGGAGGCCCAGCCAGAACCAGCGCCGGTACGCCGCCCCCGCGAGCAGGCCCGCCCCGATCGCCACCACCACGGCGAAACCGGCCAGGCCCAGCAGCGAGTTGGGGAAGCCGAAGGCCTCGGCCTGCTCGCTGCGCATGATCGAGCCGCAGCTGATGATCGGGTTGATGTTGCAACTGGGGACGTACGACGGGTCCTTCAGCAGCCGGAGCTTGTCCAGCGTGAGGACCGCCGAGGCGAACAGGCCGAGCGCGCCGCCGATCAGCAGCAGCCAGGCGAACGGCCGGCTCGCGCCGTACGTCCGCGCGGCGGGGGCGGCCGTCACCCGGTCACCTGCTTGACCATCGCGGTGAACTGCTCGGGGCTGACGGCCTTCCCGCCGGTGAGGACGTCCAGCTTCTTGCCGTCCAGCTTGACGGTCGGGGTGCCGGTGACGTCGCTCTTGTTGAACTCCTCGTTCACCTTGGCCGCCCACGGCGCGTAGGTGCCGTCCTGGACGGCCTTGACGAAGGCGTCGGTCTTCAGGCCCGGCACCCGGCCGGCCAGGTCGAGGATCTTGTTGGTGTCCCCGAAGCCGTCGGTGCGCTCGTCGGGCTGGTTCTTGTAGAGCACGTCGTGGAACGCCTTGAACTTGTCCACGCCCTCGTTGAGCGCGGCGCCGGCGGCGGCCAGCGCGGTGCGCGAGCCCTTGCCGCCGAGGTTGTTGTCGAGGAACGTCGCCAGGTGGTACTCGATCTTGTACGTGCCGGCGTCGGCGAGCTGCTGGATCGCCGTGCCGGTGGTGGTCTCCAGCTGCTCGCAGAACGGGCAGCGGAAGTCCTCGTAGATCTCCAGGGTGTGCGGGGCGTCGGCCTTGCCGTAGGTGATCACGGTGCCGTCGGTGCCGCCCGCGTTGGCCGGGACGACCAGCGGGCCGTTCGCGGCGCTGCCGGAGGAACCGGAGGAGCCGCTCACGGCGAACGCCACGCCGCCGACGATCGCGAGCAGGGCGACGGAGGCGGCGCCGACCACGACGCGGCGGCGGACCCGGTCCGCGCGCTCGGCCTGCTCGCGGGCGACGCGCATGCGCTCGGTGGCGGAGGTCTTGGTGCTGGTCTTGCGGGAGTTGCTCATGAGGTGTCGTCCTGTGCTCTCGGATGCTCGCGAGCACGCGGAGGAGTGCGCGCGGGCGTGCGGAAGGGCGGGCGCGCGGGTCGTTCCGCGCGAGAGGGCTGCTGGGGCTACTCAGCAGGCCGGGGCGAACACCGGCGGACCGCGCCGCACGGCGGGGCCGAGGACGACGTCCTCGGCGGGGACGCGGCCCCGGCTGGCCCGCGGGAACGGCACCCGGACCACCGGACGGGCCGGGACGGGCGCCGCGAGCAGCGGGAGCAGACGGGCGGCGGCCGGCAGGTGCCGCTGCAGGAGCTCGCCCAGCATCCGGGCGGAGCGGGCGAGGCCGGCCAGCGCGGCGTCCGCGCGGCGCAGCCAGAACGCGCCGGCCAGGGCGATCGCCGTGTGCAGCAGCAGGAGCAGGGCGAGCCCGGTGTTCGGGGACAAGTCGTGCCCGAGCAGGAGGCCGCCCAGGGATCCGCCGCCGCACAGCAGCGGCTCGAAACCGCGGCCGCCACCGGGCGGCATGGTCGGACAGCTCGCCTGGGCGTAGCCGAACAGCGCGCTCACGCCCAGTTCGAGCGGCAGGAACACCGCGGCGACCGCCGGGTAGCCGCGCTCGCGGCCGGCGAGCGCGAAGGCCACCGCGAAGACGGCGGCGGAGGCGACGGCCAGCGTGCCGGTGGGCAGCGGACGGCCGGTGACCAGCACCTGGCCGAGCCCGGCGAGCAGCACGAGCAGCGCGGCGAAGACCGCCGCGCGGAGCGTCCTGGTGACCGGGCCCGAGTACTGCATCGCACCCGAGTCTGCCACAGGTTGAAACCCGAACGGTCCGGCCGCGGGCCCCCTGTGGGGAGCCTCACCATGGGCGCTGAGCTGGGCTTATGCCGTCCTTACGCGATCACAGGGCGGCGGCGACGCGGGCCTCGACCAGCTCCCGGAAGTGTTCGAGGTCGCCCCGCACGGCCCGCTCGATCGCCCCGGCCTGGGCGAAGCCGCGCGGCCCGCCGAAGGCCTCGTGCACCGCCTCCGGCTCGTACTCCACCCGGATCTGCAGCCGGGTGTGCCCCGCGTCGATCGGCAGGAGCGCGAAGGCGCCGCGCAGCCGCACCCCGTCGAGCGTGCGCCAGGCCATCACCCGGCCCCGGCCGCGGTCGGTGATCTCGGTCTCGACGTCCCGCTCGGCGCCCCCGATCGCCACCCCGAGGTGGGCGAGGTTCCGCCCGTGCGGGTACGCGCTGCGCACCCCGTCGACGAACTGCGGGTAGTCGTGCACCCGGTGCAGCTGCTCCCAGGCGGCGAGGACGGGAACGGCCAGGTCGATCTGTTCCTCCAGAGTGCTCATGGCGAGACCGGACCTCCTGCGGTTGCTCGCTCCGCCGGTTGATCGCTCCGACGGCTGATCGTGGGGTGTTTCCAGCCTGCGCCTCGGAGCGGCGGTGGGCAAAGAGCGCACGCGGGCGCACCCGCCGGGGCGCGGGGAGCGGGGCCGTGCGGGAGACTGGGCGCATGCCGGAGCTGCCCGAGGTCGAGGCGCTGTGCGCCTTCCTGCGCGAGCGGCTGACCGGGCGGGTCGTCGCCCGGGTGCAGCCGGTGGCGATCAGCGCGCTGAAGACGTACGACCCGCCGGTCACGGCCCTGGAGGGGCTGACGGTCGGGTCGGTCGCGCGGCACGGCAAGTTCCTGGACATCGAGGCCGGCGGGCTGCACCTGGTGATCCACCTGGCCAGGGCCGGGTGGCTGCGCTGGAAGGACGCCCTGCCCGCCGAGCCGCCGCACCCGGGCCCGAAGAACCCGCTCGCCCTGCGGGTGCGCCTGGCGGGCGAGGCCGGGGACGGCTTCGACCTCACCGAGGCGGGGACGAAGAAGGGGCTCGCCGTCCACGTCGTGCGGGACCCGGCCGAGGTGCCCGGAGTGGCCAGGCTCGGGCCGGATCCGCTGGACCCGGGCTTCACGCCGGAGTCCTTCGCCGCGCTGCTGAGCGGCGAGCGGCGGCAGATCAAGGGCGTCCTGCGGGACCAGACCGTGCTGGCGGGCGTCGGCAACGCCTATTCGGACGAGGTGCTGCACGCGGCCCGGATGTCGCCGTTCAAGCTGGCGGCGAGCCTGACCGAGGAGGAGACGGCGCGGCTGTACGAGGCGCTCGGCGACACGCTGCGCGACGCGGTGGAGCGCTCGCGCGGGCTCGCGGCCGGCGAGCTGAAGGCGGAGAAGAAGCTCGGGATGCGGGTGCACGGCCGCACCGGGCAGCCGTGCCCGGTGTGCGGGGACACCGTGCGCGAGGTGTCGTTCGCGGACTCCTCGCTGCAGTACTGCCCGACCTGCCAGACCGGAGGGAAGCCGCTGGCGGACCGGCGGCTGTCCCGGCTGCTGAAGTGAGCGGTGCGGCAGCCGGGACGCCGGCGGGTGCGGGTGCGGAGGGGGGACGCGGGCGGGTGCGGGTGCGGGCGCCGGGGCTCAGCGCTTGATCGCGACGCCGCCCCAGTAGTACGCGGCCAACGGGTCGGCCGGCGGCGGGCCGTCCGGGCGCCAGGCGAGGACGGGGGCGACGCCGGGCTCGACGAGGTCCCAGCCGTCGAAGAAGCGCACGACGTCGTCGCGGGTGCGCGGCACGAGGGTCATCCCGCCGGCGCGCGCGGCCTCGGTGACCTGGCCGACGGCCACCGGGTCGAAGTCCTGGGTGGGGGTGGTGAGCGCGAGGCAGCTGCCGGAGGGCAGGGCGTCGCGCAGCGCGGCGACCCGGCCCCACGGGTCGTCCTCGTCGGCGATCAGCATCAGTACGGCGATCATGAGCAGGCCGACCGGCCGGTCGAGGTCGAGGGTCGCGGTGAGCGCGGGGTCGCTGAGCAGTTCCTCGGGTTTGCGCAGGTCGGCGTGGATGTAGGTGGTGCGGCTGGTCTCGCCGGAGACCATCAGGGCCCGGGCGTGGGCGAGCACGATCGGGTCGTTGTCGACGTAGACCACCCGGGTGCCGGGGCTGACCTGCTCGGCGATCTCGTGGGTGTTGGGCGAGGTCGGGATGCCGGTGCCGAGGTCGAGGAACTGGTGGATGCCGTGTTCGCGGGCGAGGTGGCGCACGGCCCGGCCCTGGAAGGCGCGGTTGGCCTTGGCCATCTCCTTGATGCTGGGCACGGCCTGCTCGATGGCCTCGGCCATGGCGCGGTCGGGCGGGAAGTTGGTCTTGCCGCCGAGCCAGTAGTCGTAGACCCGGGCCGAGTGCGGCGTGGTTGTGTCGACGCCGAAACGTTCCCACTGGCTCAGCTCGGCGGGCTCGTCCTCGTGCCGGTTGCGGTCCGGGGAGTCCTGACTTGTCGTCATGGCCACGTCCTCTGATGGCAGATCATCACACTGGAGGGGGCCAGCGTAGCGGTCCCGAATGGAACCCGTGCGTCCGGCGGGGGAGCTGGGGGCCTTGGGCCGTCGGAGTGGTGATCCGGTCCGTCGGGGGTGCCGACCGGGAGCGGGGGTGACGGGCGGGGGAAGCATCCAACATGCTGTCAGATCGTCTTATTACTGCTCAGATCACTTCGAACCCCGCGCCCGGATCCCGTGCCCCTTCGCGCAGGCTGCTGCTGATGGCGGCCGGCATGTCGTTGCTCGGGGCGGCCGGCTGCCAGAACCCGTTCGACGGCGCGGACCCGCCCCCGGCGCCCGTCCCCGACGCCGCGGAGGCGGGTGCGGTCGGGGCCGCTCCGGTGGGGTCCCCCTCGCAGTGGGCCTCGGCGAGCACGGCGCCGACCGCGACCCCGTCGGGGGCTCCCTCGCCCACCGCGACGGGCTCGCCCACCGCGACGGGCTCGCCGAGCGCGCAGGCCGCGCAGCCCGTCCAGCCGGTGCACAAGGTGCTCACCCAGGCGGAGGGCAAGCCGGTGTACGAGCTGGACCCTTCGCGGAAGGTCGTGGCGCTGACCATCGACGACGGCCCGGATCCGCGGTACACGCCGACCGTCCTCGACCTGCTCCAGAAGTACGGGATCCGGGCGACGTTCTTCCTGATCGGGGAGAACGCCGTCCAGCACCCGGCGCTGGTGCGGGAGATCGCGGACCGCGGGCACCACATCGCCAACCACACCTGGACCCACCCGGACCTGCGGCACCTGTCCGACGCGAAGGTCCGGGACGAGCTGGAGCGCACCTCGGACGTGCTGTTCAAGACCACCGGCCGGCAGCCGACCTGGTTCCGCGCGCCCGGCGGCGACTGGTCGGACGCCTCGCTGCGGATCGCCGCCGACCTGGGGCTGCGGAACATGGCCTGGTCGGTGGACCCGCGGGACTGGGCCAGGCCCGGGACGTCGGCGATCGTCGACACCATCCTCAAGGACGTCCGGCCCGGCTCGATCGTGCTCAACCACGACGGCGGCGGGGACCGTTCGCAGACGGTGGCGGCGATCAAGGCGTACCTGCCGGTGCTGGTCGATTCCGGGTACTTCTTCACCGCGCCGCCGAACTGAGCGCGAATGTCGGCCGGTGCGGCGAGGTAGCGGTTTCCATGCTTAAACCACTCGAATGAGTGGATTTGGAGAACCGTTTCTGCGGTTTTTGGGCCCATAGGGTGATCTCGCACCAATTCACCAGGTACCGCCGGGTACCACCTGAAAGGCCCTCAATCATGCGTCTCCGCAACGCCGTACTGGCCTCCGCCAGCGCTCTCGCCCTCGTCCTCGCCGTGCCGGCCTCCGCCAACGCCGCCACCGGCGATTTCCTCTACAAGGTCGGCCCGCTGCCCGGGATCCCGACCGGGATCTTCGACCCGCAGAGCCGCGTGTGCATCGACCTCCCGGACACCGGGTTCGAGCCGGGCTACGCGCCCGAGAACTTCACCACGTCGACGGCCACGGTGTTCCTGGAGGCCCACTGCGACGGCGACGTCTTCTACGTCATGAACCCCGGCAAGAAGCTCGGCGACCGCCTCAAGCTGCGCTCGGTGATCTTCTCCTGACCGGCGAAGGCGGGTGAGGTGGCCGGGGTCGGGCGGTCGGCGTAGCGTCGAACTGTCCGGCCCGGTCGCCGGTCCTTCGCCGTGCCCCTGGTCGGGCGCCCCGGCCCGGGCAGAGCGAAGGAGGGCCTGGGATGACCGGCAACGGCTACGCACACCCCGAGGCGCTGGTCCGCACCGACTGGCTGGCCCACCACCTGGACGACGGCACGATCAGGGTCGTCGAGGTGGACGAGGACACCACCGCGTACGACCGGGACCACATCCCCGGCGCCGTCGGCTGGAACTGGACGACCGACCTGCACAGCCAGGTCGGCCGCGACTACGTCGACCGGGCGGGTGTCGAGCACCTGCTGCGGGCGGCCGGGGTCGAGGACGACACCACCGTGGTGCTCTACGGCGGCAACAACAACTGGTTCGCCGCGTACGCCTACTGGCTGCTGCGGCTGCGCGGCTACGGGCCGGTGCGGCTGCTGGACGGCGGGCGGAAGAAGTGGGAGCTGGAGGGCCGCGAGCTCACCCACGAGGTCATGGACTACCAGCACACCTCCTACCGGCTGACCGGTCCCGAGCGGCCCGAGCTGCGCGCGCTGCGGGACGAAGTGCTCAGCCGGGCCGAGGTGTTCGCCAAGCCGGGCGCGGACGCGGTGCTGGTGGACGTCCGCTCGCCGGCCGAGTTCCGGGGCGAGCTGATCGCGCCGCCGCACCTGCCGCAGGAGCAGGCGCAGGTGCCCGGGCACATCCCGGGGGCGGTGAACGTGCCCTGGTCGCAGGCGGCCAACGACGACGGGTCGTTCCGCTCGGCGGATGAGCTGCAGGCGCTGTACGGCGGGAAGGGCGTCGGGCCGGAGCGCGAGGTGATCGCGTACTGCCGGATCGGCGAGCGCTCGGCGCACACGTGGTTCGCGCTGACCGAGCTGCTGGGGTACCCGCACGTCAAGAACTACGACGGCTCGTGGACGGAGTACGGCTCGCTGGTGCGGGCGCCGGTCGTGATGGGGGCGTGAGGCCGGTCGTGATGGGGGCGTGACGACGGGCGTGCGGGGGCGCGAGGCTGGGCGTGGTGGGGGCGTGACGAAGGGCGTGCGGGGCCCGTCGGGGCGGGCCGGCGGAAGGGGTTCGGCCGCTTGCCTCATTTCGGCTTGTTTCTTTGCATGAACATCTCATAATCCGGGAGTGGAGCCGGGGCCACCGGGACAAGGATCGATCCGACCCTTCGTCCCAGTGACCCTGGAGGACCCGTTGCGCAAGAGGCTGATCGTCTCCGCTGCGAGTGCCATGGCCCTGTTCCTCGCCGTCCCCGCGTCGGCAGCCGACTTCCAGCCGGGCGCACCCGGCATCGGCGACCCCTACTACCCGACCTACGGCAACGGCGGTTACCACGTCTCCCACTACGACATCCGGCTGAAGTACCAGCCCGCCACCGACGAGCTGGAGGGCACCACCACCATCCTCGCCACCACGACCCAGGACCTCTCGCGGTTCAACCTGGACTTCGCGCTGGACGTCCAGGAGGTCCGGGTCAACGGCCGGCCGGCCACCTTCGCCACCAGCGGGGTGCAGGAACTGGAGATCACGCCGGCCCGGCCGCTCGCCAAGGGCACTCAGACCACCGTGGTCGTGCGCTACAAGGGCGTGCCGTCCACCGTGAAGCGCTACGGCTTCACCGCGTGGCAGCGCACCCCGGACGGCGCGGTCGCGGCCGGCGAGCCCGAGGCGGCGTGGTGGTGGTTCCCGAGCAACGACCACCCCAGCGACAAGGCCACCTACGACGTCTCCGTCCAGGTGCCCGACGGCAACGAGGTGATCAGCAACGGCCTGCTCGTCGGCAAGAGCTCGAAGGCCGGGTGGACCCGCTTCAGCTGGCGCGAGAACAAGCCCCAGGCGACGTATCTCGCCACCCTGGCGGTCGGCAAGTTCGACGTCACCCAGGACACCACGGCGAGCGGGATCCCGGTCTACAACGCGTACAGCAAGGACCTCGGCGAGAACACCGACGCCGCGCGCGCCAGCGTCGAGCGCACCGGCGAGCTCGTCGACTGGCTCAGCGGATACTTCGGCGAGTACCCGTTCAGCTCGGCCGGCGGCTACGTGCCCAACGTCAAGGCCGGGTTCGCGCTGGAGAACCAGACCCGGGTCTTCTACGGGCCCCGGCAGTTCGCGCGCGGCTCCAACACCTCGGTGGTCGTGCACGAGCTGGCCCACCAGTGGTACGGAGACAGCGTCTCGGTCGCGCACTGGAGCGAGATCTGGCTCAACGAGGGCTTCGCGTCGTACGCGCAGTACCTGTGGTCCGAGCACGAGGGCGAGGGCACCGCGCAGGAGCTCGCCGACTACGTCTACGCCTCGCACCCGGCCGGCGACAAGTTCTGGACCGTCAAGCCGGGCGACCCGGGCCCGGAGAACCAGTTCGACTCCGCCGTCTACGACCGGGGCGCGGTGGCGATCCAGGCGCTGCGCAACGCCGTCGGGGACGACGCCTTCTTCCGGATCCTGAAGGGCTGGCCCACCGAGCACCGCTACGGCAACGCGACGATCAAGGACTTCCAGGACTACGCGGAGAAGATCTCCGGGCAGTCGCTCGGGGACCTCTTCACCACCTGGCTGTACACCCCGTCGAAGCCGGCCCTCGGCCCGGTGCCGAAGGCCGACGCGGGCGACGCGGCCTCGCTCGCGGCGCGCTCGGACACGGCGGGCCCCGCCGACGAGCCGCAGGCCGTCGTCGAGCCGAAGTCCTGGCAGAAGATCCAGGAGAGCCACTCGGCGCACGCCGACGGGCACTGACCTCAGCGCCGTGTCGTACCCGCACCGTCCGCCGCCAGCAGCTCGCCGAGGCGGCGGACGGCGAAGGGTATGAGGTCCCGGACCGGGAGCAGGCGGCACCGCGCGCTGCCCACCAGCACCTCGCGGATGCCCGCCTGCTCCTCGAACTCCCGGCCCACGACCGGGAAGTGGGTGTCGTTGTCGTCGCCGACGTCCTCCGTCTCGATCCAGACGCGCTCGCCCCCGACAGCCATCGGGAAGCGGCGCAGCTTGCGGCGCGGGGCGGGGGACAGCGACTCGGCGTAGTGCAGGAACGTGTTCCGGTTGTGCCCGACGCCGATCAGCAGCACGTGGGCGTCGAGCTCGTGCAGCGCTCCGAAGGGCGACTCGCGGCCCACGGCGTCGCCGAGCGACTGCCGGCCGGTGATCCGCCCGGCCTTGGCCCCGACGGCGGCGACCGACGCCTGCGGGTGCGGGCTGCGCAGGCTCTCCGGGAGTGTCCGCAGGGCCTCGGCGATTGCGCCCATGGGGGACGGCAGGCCGGGGTGGAACAGCGGTACGGCGGCCCGCCGTTCGGCGACCCCGGGCGTCGGCACTCCGGTGTGCTTCGGGTGCGGATCGCGGACGACGGACCCGGTGAACGCCGGCACCGCGACCGTTCCGGTGGGCCCGACGGCCGTGCGCAGGCTCTCGACGACGGCCGCGGCGCCGCCCTCGACCCTGCCGAGGCTGGAGAGCGACGAGTGCACGATGAGCGTCGCGCCCTCGCGGACGCCCATCGAGCGCCAGGCCTCGGCGAGCCGGGCGGTGGTGAGCCGGGCGGTGGTGAGTGGCGTGGAGTCGGTCATGGTGCCCCCGTTCTTGCCGTCGTTCTGGGCCGACCATAACCGGAGGGTCTGACAGTCACTCAGTTCACGGCGGGGCTGCGGCGTTCGACGAGAACGACGTCGCGCCAGCGGCCGTGGAGGCGGCCGACGCGCTCGCGGGTGCCGACGGTGCGGAAGCCGGCGCGGTGGTGGAGGGCGAGGCTCGCGCCGTTCTCAGGGAAGATGCCGGCCTGGACGGTCCAGATCCCGGCGGCGTCGGTGGAGGCGAGCAGGGCCGTCAGCAGGGCGCGCCCGACGCCGCGGCCGTGGGCGGCGGGGGCGACGTAGACGGAGTGCTCGACGACGCCCGCGTAGGCGCTGCGGGCGGAGACGCGGGAGACGGCGGCCCAGCCGAGAAGGGTGCCGTCGTCGTCCAGGGCGACCAGGCGGTGGTCGGGCAGGCGGGACGCGTCGAAGGAAGCCCAGTCGGGGGCGGCGGTCTCGAACGTGGCCTCGCCGGTGTCGATGCCCGCCTGGTAGACGGCGAGGACGGCCTCGGCGTGGGCGGGGGTCATGGGGGCGAGCTGCACGGTCATCGGTGGTCCTTGGCGTGGTCGGCGAGGATGCGGGCTTCGTCCTCGGGGGTGAAGCCGTGGCCCAGGGGCGGTGCGCCGCGGTCGCGGTCCCAGGCGAGGACGTCGGCGGCGGTGACCGCGAGCGCAGTGGCCGGGAGGCCGGCTGCCCGGGCGCGCGAGGCGTCGCGCTGCTGGCCGGGCCAGAGCGGCTCGGCGCGGACCAGCGGGAAGAACGGCGGCGGAGCGGTCTCCGGCGGCACCGGGACGACCTCGACCTCGGTGCCCGCGACCTCGGCGCAGGTGGCGATCACCCCGCCCAGCGTGACCGGCTCGGCCGGGCCGACGGCGTGGAACGCGCCGGGCCGGTCGTCCCGCAGCAGCCGGAGCACGAACCGGGCGAGGTCGCGCGAGTCGACCAGCTGGACGGGCTGCTCCGGCCGACCCGGGAGCGCGATCCGGCCGCCGCGCGCCGCCCGGCGCGCCCAGTAGGTGAGCCCGCGGTTCTCGTCGTGCGGCCCCGCCACCTTGCCGGGCCGCACGATCGTCGCCCGCTCGCCGTAGCGCCCGACGACCTCGTCCTCGCAGGCCACCTTGAGCCGGCCGTACGTCTCCTCGGTCAGTTGCTCGGCGTCCCGCAGTGGCGCCCGGCGCGGGGTGGACTCGTCCGAGCCGGGGGCGAGGCCGGCGCGCTCGTAGACCGCGTGGCTGGAGACGAACAGGTAGCGGCCGACGGAGTCGCCGAGGGCGTCCATCGCCCCGGTGACCTGGCGCGGGCGGAAGCCGCTGCAGTCCACCACGGCGTCCCAGCTCCCCTGTCGGAGAGCCGAGTAGTCGCCGGTGTCGCGGTCGCCGGTGAGGCGGGTGGCGGCGGGGAACAGGCCGGGGTTCGTCCGGCCGCGGTTGAAGAGGGACACGTCGGCCCCGCTGCGCAGGGCCTCGTCGGCGATGGTGCGGCCGACGAAGGAGGTGCCGCCGAGGAGGAGGATCCGCATGGGACCGAGCCTACTGCGGTGGTTCAAGGGGCTGCAGTGCTCGCTGCGTGGGCGCGGGCGTGGGCTTGGGCGTGGCTGCGGGTGTTCAGGTGGTGATCCTTGGGTCGGCCTCGGCGAGGATCAACTCCTCGATTCCGTAGAGGAATTCCTCCATGGCCGAGCGCGGGAGGACGGTGGGGTCGGCGGTCAGTGCGAGGCTGAGTGCGTCGGGCGTCCGGACGGCGTCCAGGGCGTAGGTGAGGCCGGCGCGCGGCTCGAACTCGACGGGCCAGGTGAGCGTCGTGCGGTCGGTGCCGGCCGGCTCGGTGCCCGTCGGCTCGGTGGGTGCGGGCGGGGCCAGTTCGCGGGTGTCGTTGAAGACGCAGGACCGGTCGGCGAGCGGGACGCCCCCGGCGGCGAGGGCGGCGATCTCCTCGTCCAGGCGCAGCTTGTCGTAGTAGGCGTGGCGGTAAGTGCCGATCGCGGCGGCGTGCGTGCGGCGCACGATCCCGCCGAACTCTCCGGTGGCGTCCGGGAGGTGGAACAGGCCCTCGCCGGCGACGGTGCTGACGGCGTTCGCCAGCTCGGGCAGGAAGCGGTTGTTGACGACGACGTGCAGGACGGCCTCCGAGTGGCCGGAGAGCTTGGCGGTCATCGCGGCGGTGGCGGCGAGGAGGACGGAGGAGGAGCTCACCCGGTGTGTGGCGGCGACGAGTTCGACGGCTTCGGGCAGGGCGGGGGAGCGCAGCACGGCGTTCGGGAAGTGCGGCGCGGCGGGCTCGTCCGGCCGCGGGAACAGGCGGGCCGGGCCGAGCTGCAGCTTGCGCAGGAACTGTTTGCGGGCGCCCGCGTCCCGCCGCCGGCCGCGTTCGGAGGTCTGGAACTCGGCTTCCTCCAAAGGCTGTTGGGCGGGCTCGCGGAGCGCGGACAGCTCGGCGGGTGCGGTGCCGAGGCAGAGCGCGGTGAGGTCCGCCACGAGGCGGGTCATGCCGCTGCCGTCGACGGCGGTGTGGGCGAGCACCAGGCTGATGTGGCGGGCCAGGCCGCCGTGCTCGACCACGCCGACGCGGATCGGCCACTCGGTGGCACAGTCGAACGCCCGGGCCGCCAGCTCGTCGTGCAACCTGGCACCGGCTTCGGAGAGTTGGGCCTCGTCCGGGCAGTGTTCGGTATGCACGGCGAGCCGGCCGTCCGGGTCGACGAGCTGGCGCAGCCGCCCGTCCCCGTCCGGGACCAGCCGGGTGTGCAGCGAGTCGTGCAGGTGGAGCAGCCGGTCGAGGGCGGTGAGCAGGACGGGCAGCGGCAGGCCGGGGTCGAGCGGGGCGGCGGTGGTGATGTTGTAGCGCGGCGCGTCCTCGGGGGCGAGGCGTCGGACGGCGTCCCAGATGGCCTGCTGGCCCCAGGTGGCCGGTCCGGAACCGGACCGGCCGGACGAGAAGGCGATCTCCGGCAGTTGACGAGTGGTCACCGTTGGCTCTCCGTAAGGGCGTGGATCGGTACGTCCTGGCTGGTGCGGTGGGAGCGCGTGGGCCGTTCGGGGAGAGTGTGGCGCACCGGCCGCCGGGCCGTCGAGAGAGCGGGTGAGCGTGTGGACGTTGGTTGGGCGGGCGGGCGCTCAGGAGCGGTCGGCGGTGACGAGGGGGTGGGCGATCCGCCCGGGCGCTCAGGAGCGGTCGGCGGTGACGACGTGGTAGTCGAGCAGGCCGTCCCGCCAGGCGGTGAGGAAGTTGCGCGACCAGTGCCCGGCCGGGACGCTGTCCGCCAGGTAGCGGTCGAAGCCGGGCCACACGTCCGCGCCGATCGACTCCGTCGTGACGCCCGCGAACCCGGCCTCGGCGAGGTCGGCGGTGAAGGCGTCGAGCGGGTGGGCGACGTCCAGTCCGTCGGCGAAGCTGCTGAGCAGAATGCCGAGGCGCTCGGCGACCTCGGTCCCGGCGGCCGCGAAGAACGTCGTCACCACCAGCCGCCCGCCGGGCCGCAGCACCCGGGCCGCCTCGTGGGCGAAGCCCGTCAGCTCGCGGAAGTGCTGGGCCGCCTCGACCGAGTAGAGGCCGTCCAGCGCGCCCGCGGGGAACGGCAGTTCCTCGGCCGCGCCGAGGGTGTAGGCGAGCCGGTCCGGGTACGTGGCGAGCGCCTTGGCGTTGACCGTGCGGGCGCGCTCGATCTGGTCCGGATGGATGTCGACGCCCGTCACGGCCGCGAATCTGAACTCGCGCAGCGCGAGCGCCGCGCCCAGCCCCCGCCCGCATCCCACCTCCGCCAGCCGCAGCCGCTCGCGCGGCTCGGCGAAGGCGCGCAGCACCCGCCGGTACAGCTGCTCCTGGCTCTGCACCCGCTCCTCGGGCGTCGGCGCGGCGAGGTCGATCCCGCGCCAGTCGCCGAAGTTGATGAAGCCGCCCGCGAAACTGGCGGCCCGGCTCAGGTCGCCCGTGCCGTACGTCCGGTGCACGGTGGGAGGGATCCGGCTCTGGTCCATGGCTGGTCCTGTCTTCGGGGGTCGTCGGTCGTCGGTCGGGCGGGTCGTTGCGTGCGCCGCTTGCCCGGCGCGCCGCGGTACGTACCCAAACCGGTCGGGATGCGAACGCACCGGAGTCGAAGGATTACGGAGTGCGTGCGGGGTGCATGCGGGGGCGTGCGGGGTGCGTGCTGAAGTGCGTGCGGAGTGCGTACGGGAAAATGCCGTGCCCGCGGGGCCGCCGTCCGCTACAGTCCGCGGTGATCTTGCGGACCGAGGAGAGGCAGCGCCGTGGACACCGACAACCGCCCCAAGCCCCCGCTGGTCGGCGGCGAGCGCGAGACGCTGCGCGGCTTCCTGGACTTCCACCGCGCGACGCTCGCCATGAAGTGCGAGGGCCTGACCGACGAACAGCTGCGCCTGCGGTCCAGCCCGCCGTCCACCCTCAGCCTGCTCGGGCTGGTGCGGCACATGGGCGAGGTCGAGCGCACGTGGTTCCGGCGCGTCGTCAACGGCGAGGACGTCCCGTTCCTCTGGTCCGCGGAGGGCGACTACCAGGCCGCGTACGACCCCACCGGCGCCACCCGCGACGAGGCCTTCACCGCCTGGCAGGCCGAGGTCGAGCACGCGCGCCGGATCGAGCGCGAGGCGGAGTCCCTGGACGTGACGGGCTACCAGCCGCGCTGGGGGGAGACGGTCTCGCTGCGCCTCGTCATGCTGCACCTCATCCACGAGTACGCGCGCCACAACGGGCACGCCGACTTCCTGCGCGAGGGCATCGACGGGACGGTGGGGGCGTAGACGTGTAAGGGGCGTAGGGGCGGCACCTCCTGGGGTCGGGCGTGTCGCGGGGCCGGGCGTGTCGCGGTGGGCAGTGGCGCGGATCACAGGGGCCGTCGCGCGGGCGGCGAAATGCGGCGGCCGTCGAAGTGGTTGGCACGGGCAACCGTTCACGATCTCCGTGCACACCACCGGTACCACGAGGAACCTCCATGATCGTCACCGAGCCCGCCGCGACCGTCGACCCCGCAGCCTCCCGCGCGGCCGGGATCCTGTCCCGGCCCGTCACGATCAACGGGCTGACCGTCCCGAACCGCATCGCGATGGCGCCCATGACGCGCAAGTTCTCCCCGGGCGGCGTGCCCGGCGAGGACGTGCGCTCGTACTACGCCCGGCGCGCCGCCGCGGGCGTCGGCCTGATCGTCACCGAGGGCACCTACGTCGGCCACGACTCGGCCGGCCAGTCCGACGACATCCCGCGCTTCCACGGCGAGGAGCAGCTCGCCGGGTGGGCCCGCGTCGCCGAGGACGTCCACGCGGCGGGCGGCACGATCGTGCCGCAGCTCTGGCACATCGGCATGGTGCGCAAGCAGGGCGACCCGCCGGTCGCCGGCGCCCCCGCCGTCGGCCCGTCCGGCATCCGGCTCGACGGCACCGAGGGCACCGGCCGGGCGATGACCCGCACCGACCTCGACGACGTGATCGGCGCCTTCGCCGACGCCGCCGCGGCCGCCGAGCGCATCGGCTTCGACGGCGTCGAGCTGCACGGCGCCCACGGCTACCTCATCGACCAGTTCCTGTGGGCGGGGACGAACCGGCGCACCGACGCCTACGGCGGCGACCCGGTCGCCCGGACGAAGTTCGCGGCCGAGATCGTCGCCGCCGTCCGCGCGGCCGTCTCGCCGGAGTTCCCGGTGATCTTCCGCTACTCGCAGTGGAAGTCGGAGAACTACGAGGCCCGCCTCGCCGCGACCCCGGAGGAGCTGGAGGCGATCCTCACCCCGCTCGCCGAGGCCGGCGTCGACGCCTTCCACGCCTCGACCCGCCGCTACTGGGTCCCCGAGTTCGAGGGCTCCGACCTCAACCTGGCCGGCTGGAGCCGCAAGCTCACCGGCCGCCCGGCCATCACCGTCGGCTCGGTCGGCCTCGACGGCGACTTCGTCCGCGCCTTCATGGGCGAGGGAGCCCCCGTCCAGGGCATCGACGACCTGCTCGACCGCCTGGAGCGCGACGAGTTCGACCTGGTCGCCGTCGGCCGCGCCCTCCTCCAGGACCCGCAGTGGGCCGCCAAGGTCCTCGCCGGCCGCTTCGGCGACCTGCACCCGTACGACGCCGCCGCGGTCCGCACGCTCAGCTGACCTCCGGACACGCCACGAGGCCCCGGCCGCCCGCGCGGCTGGGGCCGCGTGCGTGTTTCGTTTGAGGGGCTCAGGCTCACCAGCCGAGGAGGTGGGTGCCCTCGCCGAGTGCGGTCAGGATCGTTTCGGCGGTGGCCTCGGGAGCGGTTCCGGGGGCACCGGGCGCGGCGGCGTCGACGGTCACGTAGTGGAGGGCCGCGCCCGTCGCACGGCTCTCGCGGCGGAAGGTGTCGAGCGCCGGCGGGGCGGCCGGGCACTCGACGACGACCTGGTAGCCGCCGGTCGCGTAGGCGAACGCCGCCTGTGCCGCGGCCGCCAGCGCGGTCGCGTTCTGGCGCTCGGCCTCCGGGACCTCCGGGGCGAGCCGGCCACGGCGGATGACCCGCAGGAAGTCGTCCGTCCGCAGGTGGACGCTCGGGTGCAGCTCCTCGGCGAGCAGCGCGGCCACCCGGCTCTGCCCGGCCCCCGACGGGTCGACGAGGACGACGACACCGCCGGCGCCCCGGCCGCCCCCGAGCTCCGGCCCACCTACGGTCGTACGGTTCACAGCTGCTGATCCCTTCGCGGGCCGGGGACGGACGGGTAGCCGGGGCGAGGCGGTCGGAGTGCGGGCGGCCGGTCGGCCCCGATGCGGGCGGCGGCCCGGATCCGGACGGCGGCCCGGATGTGGACAGCGGTTCGGATGCGGACAGCCGACCGCCTCGTCCCTACGACTGATGCTTCCGAGGATCAACCTAGTCCACCCGGGTGCCCCGAGTCGTCCCCCGTCCGGCCCAGGTCCCATGCTCATCGGTCCGCGATGCGGTCCTCGGTGTGGTCCGCAGTGCGGTCCTCGGTGCGCAGCACGATCGGGTTGGTCAGGGCCGCCATCGGGCCCCACGGCAGGTCCCCGCCCATCGTGTTGCCCCGGCCCGGCGACCCGTCCGCCCGCGGGTGGCGCACCTCGGCCCGGACGTACGCGGCGAGCGAGGCCGTCGTCCGCCACACGACCGTGCCCGCGCCGCCGGCGGGCAGCGACTCCTGGTGCATCTGGCCCTCGTCGGTGAGGAAGCGGACCGTCCCGCCCGGCACCCCGGACACGTCGAGCCGCACGTCCAGCGGCGCGTCCGCCGGGACGGCCAGCTCCTCGCCGATGCCGGCCCGGCGGCCGTCCCCGGTGACGGTGAACTCCAGCTGCACGGCGGCCGATTCGGCCAACCAGCTGCGCCCGGCGCGCAGCCCGTCGAGGACCGCGTCCCGGGTGAGGTCCTCGGCGAGCACCACGTTGTGCGGCAGGCCGATGACCTGCGGGGCGCTGTGCGCGTCGCTGTTGCCCATGGCGGGCAGCCACGACCGGCCGTCCCTGAGGGCCACCGCGAGCCGCGCGTCCCAGGTGTCCACGGCCGACTCGTCGTCGTACGTCCAGGGCCCGTTCCACACCTCGACCGCGTCCGCCTGCTCGTAGCCGAACTTCCACTGGCACGCGACGTACGGGCAGTACGGGTGCGCGGGCACCACCAGGCCGCCCGAGCGGTGCACCTGGCGGACGAAGCGCGGGAAGGCCTCGTCGCGCGAGCGGTAGCGCCAGTCGACGAACTCGCCCGCCGGTAGGCCGAGGGCCAGCCAGTGGCCGTTGCGGGTGGTGATCTCCTCGCCCGGGACGATCAGCAGGTCGGGGCCGGCCAGCGGGCCCCAAACGGCGTGCGAGGAACTGGTGTTGTGGTCGGTGGAGACGATGAAGTCCAGCCCGGCGGCGCGGGCGCCGGCCGCCACCTCCTCCGGGAGCCGCCATCCGTCCGAGTGCACGGTGTGCAGGTGGCAGTCCCCGCGGTACCAGGCGCGGCCCCGGCCGCGGGCCCGCTCGGCCGGGTACGACGGCGTGAACTCCGGGCCCGGCTCGCCTGACCGGAGGGTGACCTGGACCTGGTAGTCGAGGCCCTGGGGGGCCACCTGGTACGGGCCGAGCACCACGTGCCACGTGCCAGGGTTGACCGGGCCCGGGAGGTAGCCCGGGGTCGCGGACTCGCGGGCGATGCGGAACTCCGTGCGGAAGCCGCCGGACCAGCCGCGGAAACCCGGGCCGCCGAGGTCCGTACCGCGCTCGTCGAAGATGCCGATGTCGCACGAGTTGCCCGGGGTGCCGGGCGGGACCTGCGGGCGGTCGTAGGAGTAGGACACCGCGATCTCGCGCACGCCGTCCGGGACTTCGACGGGGAGGTAGACGAAGTCGGGGGAGCCGGTGGGGAGGTGGCCGGTGAGGGTGAGGGTCCGGTCTCCCGTGGTGCCTCCCGAGGTGCTTGCGGCGGCGGTGCCCGTGGCTGCCGTTAAGCCGAGGGCGGTCGCGGCGCCGGCGGCGAGGCCGGTGCGGAGGAGGTCGCGGCGGGCGGGGTGCGGGGGGTGCTGGTCGGTCTGGGGTGGCTGGGGGTGGTCGGGGTGGTCGCGGTGGTCGGGGGTGGCGGGCATCGGGGTCTCCCGTGGGTCGGGCGGGCGCGGCTTCGCTCACGCCCCTACCCGCTGCGGTGAACCCCGGGTGAGCCAGGTCCCACTGCGGCGGGGCGGGCCGGTGAAAGGGGGCCCGGCCGCGCCCGGCGGGCCGTGTCGCTACGGCGGGGGCGGGTTGCGGCGGGCGAGGATCGACCGGTTCATAGAAGCAGACGGTCGGGCAGTCGGATCATCGTGGAGGTTGGTGTGTCGCTCAGTCGGCGGGCCCTGCTGGCGGCGATGGGTGGGAGCGCGCTGGCCGGGAGTGCGTTGGCCGGGTGCGGGGCGGCCAAGGGGGGCGTGGGGGTAGCCAAGGGGGGCGTGGGGGTGGCTTCCGCTTCGGTAGGGGCGACGGAGGCGAGTGTGGGGGTGGCGTCTGCTTCAGTGGGGGCGGCGTCCGCTTCGGTGCCTGTTGTCCCCTCGCCTACGGCCACTGCCTCTGCCGCGCCGCACCTGCTCACCAGGGCGGAGGTCGTCGCCCGGTACGGTGGCGCGGCGCCGACGGAGTGGGGGCTCGACGTCGCCGGGGTGACGGGCGAGCTGCCGGCCGGACAGCAGGCGACCGCGCTCACGTTCGACGCCTGCGGCGGCACCGGCGGCAGCGGGTACGACGCCGACCTGATCGACTTCCTGCGCGCGCACGCCGTGCCCGCCACGCTCTTCCTCAACGCCCGCTGGATCGACGCCAACCCCGCCCAGTTCGAACACCTCGCCGCCGACCCGCTCTTCGAGATCGGCAACCACGGCACCGCCCACCGCCCGCTCTCCGTCACGGGCCGCTCCGCCTACGGCATCGCCGGCACCCGGGACGTCGGCGAGGTGTACGACGAGGTGGCGGGCAACGCGCGGAAGCTGGGCGAGCTGCTGGGACACCCGCCCCGCTTCTTCCGCTCCGGCACCGCCCACTACGACGACGTCGCCACCCGGGTCGTCGCCGACCTCGGGGAACGCGTCGCGGGCTTCACCGTCAACGGCGACGGCGGGGCCACCCTCACCGCCGCCGAGGTCCGGCAGGAGGTGGCGGCGGCCCCGCCGGGGTCGATCGTCATCGCCCACATGAACCACCCGGGCGGCGGCACCGCCCGCGGCTTCGCGGCGGCCCTGCCCGGGCTGCTGGCGGCGGGGCGGCGGTTCGTGCGGCTGTCGGACGTGCTCTGACGCGGCTCCCGGCCTCAGGTGAGGCGCAGTCCGCCGGGGAGCTCCTCGTTGATGATCCGCACCAGCCAGTCGAACACCGTCGGGCCCCGGCCCGCCCGGGCCTCCGCGAGCTCGGCGGCCACGTGGGCGCGGTTGGTGGGGTGGCAGCGGGTGAGGCGGTCCTCCAGCTGGCGGACGGTCTCGGGGTAGCCGAGGTTGCGCCGCGACACCTCGTGGTGCTGCCACTCGATCGCGTAGTCGCCGTCGTCGGGGGTGCCGAAGCCGCCGCGGAGGCAGTCGGTGAAGGCGTCGAGGTTCCGGCCGAAGTAGCCGCCGCAGCCGATGGATTCGCCTACGACCTTCCAGAAGTCGTCGAGGTTGCCGACCAGGGAGCCATCGATCACATAATTCACGGTCACAGGGCGAGGATAGTGCGGGGCCGCTGCGCGGGGCTTGGGGTTTTGGCTTTCGGGAGCGCTGCGGGAGGGGGGTGAGGGGGTGGTTTGGGTGCGTGCATTGGTGCGGGTTGGGGGCTCTAGGGGGTGACGGCGATCGCGGTGGCCAGCAGGCCGTTGTGGACGGACCAGCGGCCTTCGAAGCCGTCGATTCGGCGGGTGCCGACGATCGGGCCGGGGACCAGGAGGCGGGCGGTGAAGGTGCCGTCGGGGGAGAGGACCAGGTCGGCCTCGCTGGTGTCCAGGAACTTGCCGGTCAGCGGGAACCACGCCTTGTAGACGGACTCCTTGGCGCTGAACAGGATGCGGTCCCACGGGATGCCGGGGCGCAGCAGGAGCAGTGAGGCGATCCGCTGCCGTTCGTCGGGGAGGGCGATGATCTCCAGCACGTCGTCCGGGAGTGGCAGCGCGGGCTCGGCGTCGATGCCGACGGAGGCGAGGTCGGTGGCGCGGGCGACGACCGCGGCGCGGAAGCCGTCGCAGTGGGTGAGGCTGCCGACGATGCCGTCCGGCCAGCTCGGGGCGCCCAGGTGGCCGGGGACGATGGGGCGGTAGGGGACGCCGAGGCGGGCGAGTGCGGCGCGGGCGCAGTGGCGGGCGGTGGTGAACTCGCGGCGGCGCTTGTCGACGGCCTTGGCGACGACGGCGGCCTCGGCGGGTTCCAGTCGGGCCTCCGGCGGGTCGTCGTACGCGACTTCGGCCGCCACGACGTCCGGCAGCAGGTCCCCGATCAATGCGTCCTCCCCTGGCTCGACAGCGCGGGTCCTGCCGCGCGCTGTCGAGCCTAACGTGCCGGGGGCGTCACTCGAAGGCTGCTGCCGCCTCCCTGAGGGCCCGGGCGACCGTCTCCGGGTCGTACGGCGCCGGTTCGCCGGGGACGTACGTCACCGAGTGGAGGGTGCCGGTGTAGCGGAAGGAGCGGTGGCGCTCGTGGACGGGCCAGGAGACGGGGGACTTGCGGTCGACGCCGACGCTGATGCCCTGGAACGGTGCCATGCCGATGAGTTGGTGGACGGGGCCGAGCCGGCCCGTCCGCACGCCGTCGACGTGCAGGCGGAACTCCCACTTGAGGTCGGCGACGGCCTCGGCCTCGACGGTGACGAGCCGGGTGCCGGCCGGGAGCGGTCCGGCGGCGGTCTCGTGCAGCTCGCCGTACTGGTTGTAGGCGAAGCGGAGTTGGCCGTCCTCGACGTAGAGGCTGTAGCCGCCGCCCTGGTCGCCGTGGGAGACGAGCACGCCCTCGTCGCCGTCCCGGTGCTCGTCGAGGGCGACCTCGATGGTGAAGGAGCGGAAGGAGATCAGCCGGGAGGAGCGGTAGCGTTCCAGCTCGGGGGTGCCGGGCAGCAGTGTGACCGGGCGGCGCAGGCGTTCGGCATCGGGGCCGCGCAGGGCGAGGGCGCCGCTGCCGTCGGCGAGCGGGAAGACGCCGTTGCGCCAGGCGGCGGCCTCCCAGGCGGCCGACAACTCCTTGACCGGGATGGGGTGTTCGGCGGAGACGTCGTGGATCTCGGTCGGGTCGGTGCGCAGGTCGTACAGCGCCCACTCGCCGTCGTCGTACGGCGTGCCGGGGCGGTGCAGCGTCACGAGCTTCCAGCCGTCGCGGTAGTAGCTGCGGTTGCCGGTCATCTCGCAGTACTGCTCGGGGTGGGTGCTGGCGGCGCCGCTGTCGCGCAGGACGGAGGTGAAGCTGATGCCGTCCAGGGACTGTACTGGTCGCCGGTGGCGATCCAATGGCCGTTCTATGCCTGCGAGTTCCAGCAGGGTCGGCAGGATGTCCGTCACGTACTGGTACTGCGTGCGGACGCCGGTGTCGCCCTCCTTGCGCGGCAGGCCGGCGGGCCAGGAGAGGACGAACGGGACACGGACGCCGCCCGCGTAGGTCTGGCCCTTGTACAAGCGGAACGGGGTGTTGGAGGCCATGCCCCAGCCGCGCGGGTAGTGGACGAGGCTCTGCGGGCCGCCGATCAGCTCGATCTCCCGCTCGACGTCCGGGTTCCAGTCGTCGGGGAGGTCGGGGTGGTGGACGAACCGGCTGAAGTAGCTGCGGGTGCCCTCGGGGCCGCCTTCGCCGGTGCCGCTGTTGTCGCTGGTGAACACGATGATGGTGTTGTCGAGTTCGCCGAGCGAGGCGAGCGTGTCGGTGAGGCGGCCGAGGTTGCGGTCGACGTTGTCGACCATCGCCGCGTACACCTCCATGTAGCGGGCGTACAGCTTCTTCTGGACGTCGGTGAGCTCGTCCCACGGGCCGACGTCGTACCCGGCCTCCGAGTTGCGGTCCGGCAGTTCGGTGCCGGGCGGGAAGTGGCCGGCGGCGAGCTGGCGGGCGAAGCAGGTGGCGCGCAGCTCGTCCCAGCCGTCGGCGTAGCGGCCCTTGTGGCGGGCGAGGTCCTCGGGCTTGGCCTGGAGGGCCGTGGACGGCGTTGTGGGCGAGGTAGAGGAAGAAGGGCTTGTCCTCGTCGTTGGCGCGCAGGGACTTGACCATGGCGATGGCCTGGTCGGTGATGTCGTCGGTGTAGTAGTAGCCGTCGGGGAACTCGTCGATGTCCAACGGGCTGTTGTCGCGGACGAGTTGGTGCGGGTGGAACAGGCTGGTGAGGCCTTCGAGGACGCCGTGGTACTGGTCGAAGCCCTTCTGCAGCGGCCAGTTGGGATCTCGGCACCGAACGGGCCGATGTCGCTGTAGCCCATGTCGTCGATGAGGACGACGACGATGTCAGGCGCGCCCTCGCGCTGGCGGACGCGGGCGGGCCAGGCGGGCGTGGACTCGCGGAAGGTGCGGCCGACGGTGCCGGGGAAGCCGGCGTACGGGTCGCGGCGGTGCGGGTCTGGAGTGGTGGTCACGTGGTGCTCCGGGTGGTGGGTCGGGCTTCGTCCAGGCGGGGGACGGCGGCCAGGAGTTCGGCGGTGTACGGGTGTTCGGGGTGGGTGACGACGCGGTCGGCGGGCCCGGTCTCGACGATCCGGCCGCGGTGCATGACGGCGATCCGGTGGCTGACCCGGCGCACCACGGCGAGGTCGTGGGCGATGAACAGGACGGCGAGGCCGAGTTCGCGCTGGAGCCGGGCGAGCAGGTCGATGACCTGGGCCTGGATCGAGACGTCGAGCGCGGAGACCGGCTCGTCGCAGATCAGCACGCTGGGTTCGGGTGCCAACGCCCGGGCGATGCCGATGCGTTGGCGCTGGCCGCCGGAGAAGGCGCGCGGGTGGCGGTCGGCCGTCGCCGGGTCGAGGCCGACCTGGGTGAGCAGGTCGGCCACCCGGGCGGCGCGCTCGGCGCGGTTGCCGAGGCGGTGGGCGACGAGCGGCTCGGCGATGATCTGCCCGACGGTCATCCGGGGGTTGAGCGAGGAGTACGGATCCTGGAAGACCATCTGGATCTCGCGGCGGGGCGTCCGGCCCAACGGCTCGCCACGGTAGTGGATTTCGCCCGCCGACGGGGCGTGGACCTGGACGAGCGCCTTGGCGAGCGTGGACTTGCCGGAGCCGGACTCGCCGACCAGGCCGAGGGTTTCGCCGGGGTGCAGCGCGAGGTCGACGCCGTCGAGGGCGGTGACGGACCGGCGGCGGGAGCCGTAGGTCTTGCGCAGTCCGCTGACGGTGAGCAGGGGTTGGGCGCCGGGGGTGCTGTTGGCGGCGGCCGTGGAGGGTTCATCGAGGCGTGGTACAGCTGACAGGAGCTGTTGTGTGTAGGGGTGTTGGGGTGCGGTGAGGATGTCGGCGGTGTCGCCCTGCTCGACGATCCGGCCGGAGCGCATGACCAGGAGCCGGCGGCAGGTGCGGGCGATCACGCCGAGGTCGTGGCTGATCACGACGAGGGCGGTGCCGGTCTCGCGGTTGATCCGGGTGAGCAGGCGGAGGATCTGCTGCTGGACGGTCGGGTCGAGCGCGGTGGTGGGCTCGTCGGCGACGAGCACGTCGGCGTCGTGGGCGAGCGCGAGGGCGATCATGATGCGCTGGCGCTGGCCGCCGGAGAACTGGTGCGGGTGGTCGCGCAGCCGTCCGGCGGCGTCGGGTATGCCGACGAGGTCGAGCAACTCGACGGTGCGTTCCCGGCGTTGGGCACGTGGCAGGGAGCCGTGCGCGCGCAGTGCCTCGTCCAGCTGCCGGCCGATCGTGAGGACGGGGTTGAGCGAGGACATCGGGTCCTGGAAGATCATCGCGATCCGTTTGCCGCGCAGCGCGCGCAGCCCGTCCTCGGGAAGGCCGGCGAGGTCCTGCCCGGCGAGTTCGACCGTACCCGCGGTGATCCGGCTGCCGGGGGGCAGCATCCGGAGCAGGGCGAGGGCGGTCGTGGACTTGCCGGAGCCGGACTCGCCGACGATCCCGAGGGTGTCGCCGGGGGCGAGGCCGAAGTCCGCGCCGTCGACGGCCGGGGTCTCGGCGGCGGTTCGGGTGCCGTCGAACTCCACGGTGAGGTCGCTGACTCGGAGCACGGACGTCATCGGCGGATCCCCCGGTTGAGGGCCTCGGCGATCAGGGTGAAGCCGAGCACCAGCGCGGTGGTGGCTGCCAGCGGCCCTGCGGCGAAGGCGGGGTGGGTGGCGAGGTAGGCGACGGACTGGCTGAGGATGCTGCCGAGGGTGGCCTCCGGCGGGCGGACACCAAGGCCGAGGAAGCTCAGCGCGCCCTCGATGAAGACGCCGACGGAGAGCGCGACGGCGGTCTGGACGATCAGCGGGTCCACCGCGTTCGGGACGACGTGCCGCAGGAGCACGCGCCGCCGGGTGGCGCCGCCGACGCGTGCGGCGACGGCGTACTCCCGCTCCCGCTGCACGAGGATCCCGGAGCGTAACTGCCGTCCGAAGTACGGGATCTCGGCGATCGCGATGATGACGACGACCGGCCAGCGGCCGGGGCCGAGCACGGCGGTGACGGCGAGCCCGAGGATCAGTCCGGGGAAGGAGAGCAGCAGGTCGAAGGCCCGCTGGACGGCGAGGTCGGCCCACCGGGAGGTGGCGGCGAGCAGGGCGAACGCGCAGCCGAGGAGCGCGCCGGCCGGGACGGCGAGCAGGACGATCCCGAGGTCGGCGGTGATCCCGTGCAGGACCCGGCTGAACAGGTCGCGGCCGAGGTCGTCGGTGCCGAGCGGGTGCCCGGTGCCGGGCCCGGCCAGGGCGAGCGGCCCCTGGGCGTCCGGGTCGGCGTCGGTGAGCAGTGGCGCGAGCAGCCCGGCGAGGGCGGGCAGGCCGACGAGGGCGAGGCCGACGAGGCCGCGCCAGGTCGACAGGCCTGCCAGGTAGCGGTTCCGGGGCCGGGCGGTGGCGCCGGGCGGAAGGGTGGCGGTGGTCATGGGGTCACTCCCAGCGGACGCGCGGGTCGAGCCAGGCGTGCACCAGGTCGGTGAGCAGCTGGACGGTGACGTAGACGGCGACGACGAGCAGCAGGAGGTCCTGCACGACGGGGTAGTCGCGGCGCGCGACGCCCTGCTCGATCAGCTGCCCGAGCCCGGGCCAGGCGAAGATGCGCTCCACCAGGACGGCCCCGGCGACGAGTTGGCCGATCTGGAGGCCCAGCACGGTGACCGCGGGCGGCAGCGCGTTGGGCAGGACGTGCTGCCAGAGGATGCGTCGGCGGGAGACGCCGAGCGCGGTCGCGGTGCGGACGTAGTCCTCGGCGAGGGCGCGCTCGATGCCGTCCTTGAGGTAGCGGGCGAGGATGGCGGCGCTGGGCAGGGCGAGGCAGATGGCGGGCATGAGGAGGTACTGGACGGCCAAGTCCGGTGCGTCGAGCAGGGATTGGTGGCCACCCGCGGGGAGGAGCCGGAGCGAGACGGCGAAGACGAGCACGAGGAGCACGCCGGTGACGAAGGGCGGGACGGCGAGGACGGCGGTCGTGACGGCCCGGACGGCGGCGGCGACCGGGCGCCGCCGGGTGGTGGCGCCGAGGACGGCGAGCGGCACGGCGATCAGGACGACGAGCAGCAGGGCGCCGGCCGTGAGCTGGACGGTGGCGGCGATCCCGTCGCCGATCAGGTCGGCGACCTGCCCGCCGATCGCGTAGCTGGGCCCGAGGTCGCCGGTGAGCAGGTGGCCGAGCCAGCTGAGGTACTGGCCGAACAGCGGTTGGTCGAGGCCGAGTTGGGCGCGGATGGCGGCGACGGTCGCCGGGGTGGCGTCCGGGCCGGCGAGCGTGGTGGCCGGGTCGCCGGGGATCAGCCGGAGGATGAGGAAGACGAGGAAGGAGGCGAGGGCGAGGACGAGCAGCCCGCTGGGGAGCCGTTTGAGGAGGAAGGTGCGCACGTGCGGCTCCATCAGGCCGTGAGGTAGGCGTCGTCGAGGTTGAGGTAGCTGTACTTGTTGAGGGTCACGCCCTGGACCTTGCGGCCCGCGACCTCGACGAGGCCGGCGATGGCGAGGTCGATGACGAAGGCCTCGTCCAGCAGGGTGTCGGTGATCTGCCGGTAGAGGGCCTTGGTCTCGGGGCCGTCGCCGGCGGGGTGGTTCCAGGCCTTCTGGACGATGTTCGTGTAGGCGGGCGAGGCGAAGTGCGAGCTGTTCCTGGCCTCGTTGAACGGGTAGGCGCTCACCGCCAGGGTGGCGGGCTGGAGTTGGGCGAAGCCGTGGCTGAGCGTCCACAGGGCCGGCATGGTCTGGGCGATGAGCTGCTTCTGCATGGTCGGCGAGTCGGTGGGCTGGAGGACGAGCTCGATGCCGACCTGCTTGAGGTCGTACTGGAGGATCTGGGCGATCGCGGTGGAGCCCGGGTCGGCGGTGTGCGCGAAGGGCAGGGTGATCGTGCCGAGCCCGGCCTCCTTCAGCAGCGCGCGGGCCCGGTCGGGGTCGTGGCGGTAGTGGGCGGCATCGGACTCGCCGTACGCGGGCGAGGACTTGGGCCACGGCACGGAGGAGACGGTGCCGTAGCCGCCGAGCGCCTGCTGGACGAAGCGCTCGCGGTCGATCGCCCACGCGATGGCCTGGCGGACGCGCTTGTCGCCGACGTGCTCGGCGGTGACGTTCGCGCCGATGTAGTAGGCGCCGGAGCCGGTGTCGTACTGCTTGATCCGGAACTGCGGGTCGTCCTTGAGCGTGGCGACGTCCTTGCCGCGGACGCCGTAGGAGAGGTGGGTCTGGCCGGTCTTGAGGGAGGACAGCAGGGACTCGGGCTGCGGGATGATCCGGATCTCGACGCCGTCGAGGTGGGGGCGGCCCGGGTTCCAGTAGGCGTCGTTGCGGGCGAGGGTGAGGGAGGAGCCGGGTTTGCGGTCGGTGAGGGTGAACGGGCCGGTGCCGATCAGCTTCGTCCCGGCGACGGCGTCCTCGACGGTGTCGCGATCCGGGATGATCATGAACTCGAAGAGGTCGAACAGGTTGCTCACCGGGTGGGCGAGGACCAGCGTCAGCTCGAAGTCGCCGTTCTTGCGGAAGTCGGTGACGGTCGCGGCGGTGGAGCGCAACTGGGCCGAGCGGGCCGGGTTCTGGAGGTTCTGCACGGCGAACACGACGTCGTCGGCCGTGAACCGGCGCCCGCTGTGGAACCGGACGTCCTCGCGCAGCCGGAGCGTCACGCTCGTGCCGTCCGGGGCGACCTGCCACGAGGTGGCGAGCTCCGGCTGCGGGCGCAGCTGGTCGTCGTACCTGGTCAGGGTGTTGAAGACGAGCCGCTGGACGAGCGTGTTGGCGCTCTGGGCGAAGAGCAGGTTCGGCGTGACGTCGACGCCGGTGCCCACCGTCAGGACGCCGCCCCTGCGCGGGCCGGCCGGGGCGTCCGCGGCGTCCGCGGCCGGGGACGCCTGGTCGGCCGCGGACCGGCAGGCCGCGAGCGCCAGCAGGCCGGCTCCGGCGGCTCCGCCGCGCAGCAGGGCGCGGCGGGTGAGGCCGGGGGCGGGGGGTGTGGTGGATGCGGTCATCGGGCGGGTCCTTCGGAGGTGGCGCGGGGACGACGGCGGCGCGGGGGCGGGGGCGGGCGCCGGGGGCGGCGGTCGCCGGAGG